>JAVVZN010000049.1:0-324 GCA_036650555.1 Rikenellaceae bacterium | reverse complement strand
CTTTAAAAATGTTATATCAAAATGCGCATTCTCACCGTTATGGCGATTTGTTAGTGTCTTTGAAACTATCTTCCCTGTTGTCCCTGTACATACTAGGTGATGATTAACTAGGATCTCCCAGTTCCAATCCACCCATTCGGCTAACTCTTGTTTCATGTTGTCGTGTGCCACAAGTGCAATTCTTTTTTCCATAATATTAAGGTTGTTGTAGTTGTTTGCATACTTTTTATCAAAAAAGTATTGTACAATAAAATAACGTCTTACTTATAAAATTTTTAATCAGGCACCAATAACCTGTTATATGTTTAGTTTCTTTGAACTTGT
>JAVVZN010000048.1:0-8380 GCA_036650555.1 Rikenellaceae bacterium | reverse complement strand
GTATATGTTGTTTTCCAAACCGAACATCTTAGCAAAGAAGAAACTACCTGCTAGTCCGAATGGAACCGATAGGATGATTGCCATTGGAATAAACACGCTCTCGTAAAGTGCACATAGTAGAAGATAGATAAGCACAGTGCATATAATAAATATTATTATAGTTGAACTTGCCGAGCCAGCCTCTTCACGAGTCAGACCCCCATATTCAAATCCATAACCTGATGGCAATGATTCTGCTGCCACCTCTTCAATCGCTTTAATGGCATCACCTGAGCTGTAACCATCTTCAGCCAAACCGTTCACTGAAATAGCACTAAACATATTGAAGTTGCTAAGCGATTCAGAACCATAAACTTTTGTTAATGTTAGAAATTGTGAAATTGGAGCCATATCTCCTTTTTTGCTACGTACAAATATATTTTTAAGCGACTCTTTATCTAAACGATATTCTGGTGATGCTTGTACCATAACACGATATAGACGTGAGAAACGATTCACATTAGATGAATACGACCCACCAACATAACCAGATAAGGTGCTCAATACATCGGAAGGCGACACATCTGCGCGTTTACACCTTGCAGCATCAACATCAACCACGTATTGAGGGAAATTAACATTGAATGATGTATATGCCCTTGAGATTTCAGGGCGTTCGTTTAGTTTAGCTATGAATTTCTGGGTTACACCAAATAGATCATTAATGTTACCGCCCTTTTTATCTTGAATATACAACTCAAAACCATTACTCATGCCATAACCAGAGATCATAGGAGGTGAGAAGGCGAATATACGCGCCGTTTTGATATGCGATGTGTTTGCATAGATCTGCGCCTTCACTGCATTAACGCTATTTTCTTTTCCTTCACGTTCGCTCCAGTCTTTAAGTCTAACCATAAACATACCACCTGATGCAGCTTGACCACCCATCATATTATATCCGGTAACTTTTGAGTATGTGCTGACTTGAGGTATCTTTTTAATTCCATTCTCTATCTCATTCATAACATCACCTGTTTGAACCAATGTGTTTCCCGGTGTTGTGGTGATACTGACAAACACTACCCCGATGTCTTCATCTGGAACCAAACCTGTTTTTGTTGTGTTCATAAGGTAGAATAATGATCCGAATGCTGTAAGTATAAAGAAGACGGCTAGCCATTTGCGACGGAAGAAAAACTTAACGCCATATTGATATTTTGAAACTATACGAGAGAATGTTGCCTCAAATGCAATGTTGAACCGTGAAGAGAAACTAAGTTTCTTTCCACTAGTGGCATCGAGGTGAGGAGTCATGATCAAAGCGCATAGTGTTGGACTTAACGTAAGGGCGTTAAGAGTTGATATAGCTACCGCAACTGCCATTGTGACACCAAATTGAGTGTAGAATGTTCCAGAAGTGCCCCCCATAAAACATACAGGAATAAACACAGCCATGAACACTAGTGAGGTGGTTATAATAGCATTTGTAATGCCCTCCATGGCATCAATAGTGGCTTTGTAGGGCGACTTATAGCCAACATCAAATTTGGCTTGCACCGCCTCTACCACAATAATTGCATCATCAACCACCGTGCCTATCACCAGAACTAATGCGAATAAGGTCAGCAAGTTTAACGTAAATCCAGCTATCGAAAGAAATGCAAATGTGCCGACAAGCGAAACCACAATCGCAATAGATGGGATAATGGTTGAACGAATACTTTGAAGGAAGAGATATACAACAAGGATCACAAGTATGATAGCCTCAAACAATGTTTTGATCACATTCTTGATCGACGCATCCAAAAAGTCTTTTATACTCATTACCTCGGCAAGTGCCATGCCTTTGGGTAGTTCACTCTCTATCTTTTTTAGAACTTTATCAACCTCAATGATTATCTCATTTGCATTCGAGCCTGCTGTTTGTGAGATGATACATGAAGAGGCAGGGTGTCCGTCGGTTTCACTCTCAACGTCATACGACAACGCTCCCAACTCAATAGAGGCAACATCTTTCAAGCGGAGAATCTCGCCATTGGGCAGTGATTTTATGACAAGCTGCTCAAATTCTTCTGGTTTCTCATGTCGTCCGCGATATTTAAGAGTGTATTGGAATGTGTTGTCGGAGTTGTCGCCTAGTGTGCCTGTTGGCGCCTCCACGTTTTGTTCTCCTAGTATTGCTGTGATGTCGGCAGGCACAAGATTATATTGCGCCATAACATCTGGTTTAAGCCAAATACGCATTGAGTAGTCACCGCCTAAAATCATCACATCGCCAACACCCGACACACGTTGTATTTGAGGTTGTACGTTGATTTTTAAGTAGTTACTAATAAATACTTTGTCGTAAGAGTCGTCTGGACTGTAAAGAGCAAACACTTTAAGTGTGCTGTTCTGACGTTTGCTGGTGGTCACACCCACGCGAGTTACCTCGGCAGGCAATAATCCTAACGCTCTTGAAACTTTGTTTTGCACGTTCACTGTTGCCATATCGGGATTTGTTCCCTGCTTGAAATAGACAGTGATTGATGCTTGACCGGTGTTTGTTGAGCTTGAGACCATGTAGGTCATGTTTTCAACACCATTGATAGCCTCCTCTAGTGGTGCTATCACACTCTTCTGCACTGTTTCAGCATTCGCTCCGGTGTATGATGCCGATACTCTGATTGTTGGGGGCGCAATATCGGGATATTGCTCAACAGGTAGTATGTTCAATCCAATAGCTCCTGCCAATAGTATAACCACAGAGATTACGCAGGCAAGGATTGGACGATCTATAAATGTTTTTACTTTCATGATAATTAATAGGTAATATAAAATTATTGCAATATTCGATCTGCAACTAATTTGCAATAAAAAATAGCTTCTTAATTTTTGGGCGTTACAGCCGAACTATCGGCAACAGAGGCACTGCCAGCAGGTGTGATAGTCATGCCCTCTTGAAGTAAGCCTGCACCCTCGGCAACTATAACATCGCCTATCTCCAGACCAGATTCTATGATGTACTCTTTGCCGTCATTGATTTCAAAAGCTGTGACTTGAGTTGAAACACTCTTGCCATCTACCACTTTATAAACAAATATGCGGTCTTGAATCTCGTAGGTTGCTGATTGAGGTATGACTATGCAATCTTTTTTTCCATAAGGGAACACCACATTGCCTACACCACCACTACGTAATATGTGATTAGGATTTTGGAATGTTGCTCTTATGCTGATAGATCCAGTTGTAGGGTCGATGATGCCACTTATTGCATCTATCTTACCATTTTTATCATAGGTTGTGCCATCGCTTAGCTGCAATTGAACCTCAGGCATTGCACGCATGGCATCACCTAGCGACCCGTTTTGACGAGCTATCGACAATATTTGACTTTCTGTCATTGAAAAATAAACATACATCTCTTTGTCGTCTGCCACTGTCACTAGAGGCTCAACGATAGATGGATTTACTAGCGCGCCAACACGATAAGGTATCATGCTTGCCACTCCATCAACTGGGCTTTTAACCACAGTGTAAGATAGATTGTTGCGAGCATTCAACTCTTGTGCTTTAGCTTGTGAAAGCACTGCTTTATTTGCAAGTAAAGCATTTTTTGAGGTTTGTAAATCATAATCAGAAACCACATTTTGCTTAAATAACTCACTCTTGCTATCAGCCATTAATTGTGAATTTGCCACATTCGCCTGCGCACTCTCAACATTTGCAACTGCTGTCATAAGAGCTGCTTTATAGGGTGTTTGGTCAATAATAAATAATGACTCGCCTTTCTTTACTGTTGCACCCTCAGCGATACATACTTGCGTAATTGTTCCGCTTACCTGAGGACGAATCTCTACACTTTGTCTACCCTTTACAGCCGCCGAATATTTATTGAATAATTCTTTATCGGAGAGCGACACTTTCATTACTTTGTAGGTGGTATCGGAAGCCATTTTTGGAGCCGTGCCACAAGAAGTGGACAGGAAAAAACATGCCGACATGCACGCTACAATAATCATTTTAATACTTGATAACTTTTTCATCGTTTCTTCTATGTTATTTTACATAATACGGTTGCAAAGTTCGTAATATTTTTTGATATAATATGGTTAAAAAATACTTAATTTTAGTTCAAAAATTCAATTATTTTGCAAATCTAAATAGCCATACAATGCCTTTAAAGTAATATATTATTATCGTTGTCTGGTTAAAAATTACGCCTTACCTCTAAGTGAAAACCTAGGAGCTGCTTTGCAGCTCCCGAAAACCCTCTAAGAGGGTTTTCGTTTTTTGAAGCACTGAAAGTGCGTACTTTTTTCTCAAAAAAGTACTAAGAGGCTATTTTAATTCTATAATTAGTCATTTCACCTGCTAATCTTTCCATTTCACTCTCTTTTCATAATTCTATACTAACCATCTGCCTATCTTTACGGAAATATTAAAACATTTAAAATTATGTTTAAAGCTATTGTCCGTTTCTCCATAAAGAATAAGTTGTTTGTCGGCTTGACTACACTTTTTCTTTTGATAGGCGGCGTCTATGCCATGCTGACACTGCCAATTGATGCAGTGCCCGACATCACAAATAATCAGGTGCAGATTGTCACTGTGTCGCCAACGCTTGCCCCGCAAGAGGTGGAGCAACTCATCACCATGCCAATTGAGATTGCCATGCGCAATATAATGAATGTGGAAGACATACGTTCGGTGAGTCGGTTTGGATTGTCGTTAGTTACAGTTGTGTTTAAAGAAAATGTGCCTACGCTAGATGCACGTCAGCTTATTAGTGAACAGATACAATCTGTTTCCAGTGAAATTCCTGCTGAACTGGGCACACCTGAAATGATGCCTATCACCACAGGATTAGGTGAGATCTACCAATATATATTAAAGGTGGCACCAGGCTATGAGGATAAATATAATGCAATGGAGCTACGCACCATACAAGACTGGATGGTGAAACGACAGCTATCTGGCATACCTGGCATTGTGGAAATAAACAGTTTTGGTGGGTATCTAAAACAGTATGAGGTGGCGGTGGATCCAGACGCACTTTTTTCACTCAACATCACAATTGGGGAAGTGTTTGAGGCATTGACTAAAAACAACCAAAACACTGGCGGAAGTTACATTGAAAAGGCTCGTAATGCTTATTACATACGTTCTGAGGGGATGATTGGTAAGACTAAAGATATTGAGCAAATTGTGATAACAAACCGCAATGGTATTCCAATATATATCAGTAATGTAGGTAGTGTTCGTTTTGGTGCTCCCAAACGTTTTGGAGCCATGACCATGGATGGAAAAGGCGAATGTGTTGGCGGTATTGCAATGATGTTGAAAGGGGCAAATGCCAACATAGTAACAAAACAACTAGAAGAACGAGTGGAGAAGATACAAAAACTTCTACCTGAGGGTGTCAGTATCGAACCATATCTTAATCGTTCGGAGTTGGTAGATAGAAATATATCGACTGTGGTACACAACCTTATTGAAGGTGCTATAATTGTGTTTTTGGTGCTGATAGTATTTTTGGGTAATCTACGTGCCGGGCTAATTGTTGCATCGGTTATTCCGCTTGCCATGCTGTTTGCATTTATTTTAATGCGTATCTTTGGGGTAACGGCTAATCTAATGAGTTTGGGTGCTATCGACTTTGGTATTGTTGTCGATGGTTCTATTGTCATTGTGGAAGGGGTGTTAGCACATATATATAGTGGTAAATTCCGTGGACGTACTTTGACCAGTGAGCAGATGAATACGGAGGTAGAAAATGGGGCTTCGGGTGTTGTTCGGTCGGCAACTTTTGCGGTATTTATTATTCTTATAGTATTTATTCCTATCTTAACATTAACAGGCATTGAAGGTAAATACTTTACACCAATGGCTAAAACGCTTGTGTTCTGTATTATTGGGGCTCTATTTTTATCGCTGACCTATGTGCCTATGATGGCATCGCTATTTTTAAAACGCACTATCGTAACTAAAAAAACGCTTGCCGATCGTTTCTTTGAAAAACTAAATACATTCTATCAGAAAGGGCTCCATTTCTGTTTGCGTTTTAAATGGCAGACAGTGTGCACCGCATTTGCATGCCTTGCTTTCTCTATTTTTCTTTTCACTCGTCTGGGAGCTGAGTTTATACCTACCTTAGACGAGGGTGACTTTGCCATGCAGATGACTCTGCCAGCTGGAAGTTCGCTCTCTGAAAGCATTGAAGTGTCGAATTTAGCAGAAAAAGTATTGATGGATCAGTTCCATGAAATTAAACATGTGGTTGCTAAGATAGGTACGGCAGAAGTGCCAACCGATCCAATGGCAGTTGAAGATGCCGATGTGATGATTATAATGAAACCATTTAAGGAGTGGACCAGTGCCACAAGTCGTGCCGAAATGGTGAAAAAAATGAAAGAGTCGCTTAAACCATTGGAAAACAGAGCAGAATTTAATTTCTCACAACCTATACAGCTACGTTTTAATGAGTTGATGACAGGTGCAAAAGCAGATATTGCTGTGAAATTATATGGCGAAGACACTCACGAACTTTACGCTAAAGCTAAGGAAGCAGCAAAATTTGTGGAGCAGGTGCCAGGTGCATCCGACGTTATTGTGGAGCAAACAATGGGGCTTCCTCAACTTGTTGTAAAATATAATAGAGATAAGATTGCTCGCTATGGTATTAATATACAAGAGTTAAACACTATTATTCGTACTGCTTATGCTGGTGAGGCTAGTGGTGTGGTGTTTGAGAATGAACGTCGTTTTGATTTAGTTGTACGGCTCGATCAAGAAAAAGTGGCAGACTTCAACCTCGATAAGCTATTTGTGCGTAGCGCAGAAGGAGTGCAGATTCCATTTAGTGAGGTTGTAAGTGTGAATCTAGTGGAGGGTCCGTTGCAAATCAATCGCGATGCCACAGAACGTAGGATAGTAATTGGCGTGAATGTGCGTGATGCAGACATACAACAAGTAGTCAGCAACATACAAAAAACTTTAGATAAGAATATAAAACTAAAACCGGGTTACTACTTTGAGTATGGCGGTCAGTTCCAGAATTTACAAAATGCCATAAACACTTTGTTGATTGTTATTCCAGTGGCATTGATGTTGATTTTGCTTATTTTATTTTTTGCCTTTAAGAGCGTCACCTACACATTAATGGTGTTCTCCACTGTGCCGTTGTCTTTAATTGGTGGCATATTAGCGTTGTGGCTACGTGGACTTCCGTTCAGTATTTCAGCTGGGGTGGGATTCATTGCTCTGTTTGGTGTGGCCGTGTTAAATGGTATTTTAATGATAAATCACTTCAACGAACTTCGTAAGCAAAATAAATATGCCATGACGACAAACTTAATTATTAAAAGAGGAACTCCTCATCTGCTACGTCCCGTATTTCTAACAGGGCTTGTTGCATCGTTGGGCTTTGTTCCAATGGCTATTGCCACTTCTGCTGGAGCTGAGGTGCAACGTCCGCTTGCCACTGTGGTTATTGGTGGATTGATTATCTCCACAATATTGACGCTGATCATTATTCCAGTGTTTTATATGATAGTGAATAAGGCAGCTGTGTGGCGACGACATGGATTCCATATCGGCAAACTTCGCTTATTTGTTTTACTTCCATTGCTGCTAGTTGTTATTCCTGTGGTTGCCAAAGCTCAAGATGAGCAGCAAGTCACACTTGAAAAAGCAGTGGAAATTGCAAAACAAAACAACCCACGTCTTAAAATAGCAGACGTTGCTATAAGTCAAGTGAAAGCTACACGAGGTGAAATAGTGGAGGCAACTCCAACCTCATTCAAATATTCATGGGGACAAATAAATGGCTTAAACAAAAATGATAAAGAGTTAGCATTTGAGCAGAATTTTGGTTCGGTACTCACCCCATTCTATAAAAATTCACTTGTGAACCGTCAGGTTGAAACAAACACTTTTTATCGTAAAATGGTTGAGAAAGAGATCACCGCCGAGGTGAAAAGAGCATGGGCGTACTATCAATACGCTAGCAGCATAGTGAATCTCTATATTGATCAAGATAAGATGGCAACAGATCTAAAACGCATTGCAGAACTTCGATATGAGCAAGGTGAGTTTACTCTATTGGAAAAAAATATGATGACAACGATGGCTGCCGACCTACACGTTCGATTGTTTCAAGCTCGCGAAGAGCAGAAGATAGCACTTAATCGTTTTCAGTGGAGTTGTTATTGCCCCACACCGATTGTGCCAGCAGATTCTGCACAGAATATATTTTCTGCGCCAATGGTAGATCATGGCATTCTGTCGGAAGCACATATGGGTTATTTCAATAGTCAGGCATTTGAAGCACAAGCCAAGTTGAAAGTAGAGCGTAGCAGGTTCTTTCCGGAACTAAGTTTTGGTTACACCAAGCAAAACATACTTCCAATGAGAAACC
>JAVVZN010000047.1:0-8419 GCA_036650555.1 Rikenellaceae bacterium | reverse complement strand
AAAGAGTACAAAAAGAGTGGTAATAAAATGCTGGTAACAAATTAAAACAGTTTCTAAATTCTATCTATTTTTTGGTGTGTTTCTATTTTAGTTTCTCCATCCGCCTCCAAGAGCACGGTAAAGTTCTATTTTTTGATTGGCAACCTCAAGATAGCTATCATATAAACTAAGCTCTGATGAGAAAAGCCCGTTTTGTGCTGATAAAACATCAAGATATGTGCCGTAACCTCTTTCAAAAAGTTCTATTGAGTAGTTAAAAGCATTGTTTAAAGCCTCGCATTGAAGTTTTGTGTATTTTGCTTTTTCAGCAGAGCTCTTAGTTTGTAGAATAGCGTTTGAAACTTCGGAAGTGGCATTTAGCAGATTTAAACGAAATTCTAAATAGCTATCTTCTTTTTGCAAAGCTGCAATATTTTTTTGTGTACGCAATGCTCTTCCGTTGAATAATGGTTCTGTAATGCCTCCTACAACATTCCAGAACAATGATTTAGGATCAAACCATTTTTCAATTTCCATGCCTTCAAACCCTATTTGTCCGCTAATTTTTAAGCTAGGATACATAGATGCTTTTGCCATATTGAAACTTTCGTGTGCAGCACGCATCTTAAACTCAGCTGTACGAACATCGGGACGATATTGTAGAAGTTGAGTAGGAATCCCGATCATGTCGCTGTTGTTTATTGATGTGAGATCTAGCGACTCAGAGCGTTCAACAAATCCACCACTCTTCCCAATAAGCAGGCATATATAATTTTCAAATATTGTGATAGATGCTTTAATTTGAGGCAAGTAGCTTTGTGCTCCATATAATTGTGCTTTAGCTTGCAACACAGCCACCTCGTTGGTTTGAGCTTGCTCTTTCATTACCGACACTTTTGCAAGGTAGTCGGTGTAGTTAGTGATAGTTTTCTCGGTAACTTTAAGTTTGGCATCCATAACCACAAGTTGATAATAAGCCGATGCCATATCGGCTATAAGCTGAGTGACCACAGCATCTTTTGCCGATTGAGTAGAGAGCAAATCTGCATATGCGGCACGTTTTGAACTGCGTAGCTTGCCCCAAACATCTATCTCCCACGATGCTGATGCAGTAAGTTGATAATCTGTAAGTGGCATTTTAACGTCATCGTCAACTGGCGTGGTTCCATATTTAGATGGCTTTCCCACTGTTGCTTGTGCCCCTACGTTGAAGTTTGGGACAAATGCCACGCGAGCTTTCTTGAAATACTCGTTAGCCTGCTTTACGCGAGAAATAGATAGTTGTAGATTGATATTGCTATCTAGTGCTTGACTAATTAGTTTTTGAAGATAGTGATCGCCATAATATGTGCTCCAGTTTATGGCTGCAATAGTAGTTGTATCGGTTGAGCCATCGCGAAAAGTCTTATCTGAAATAAGATTTTTTGGCGTTTTGTATCCAGGAGTGACACAACTTACAGCCATCGCCAGCATGACAAAAATTAAAGTTAATCTATATATTGTATATTTCATATTTTTATAAATTTATCTGATAACTTTCTACTCTGAGATATCTATATTTCATCTTTATGAACAGCAATTTTTCTTATCTTTGGATTATTTTTACGCATTTTCTCATCTATTCTTTTAAAGATGATAAACATTGTAGGGATGACAAACACGCCGAATATAGTTCCTACCAACATGCCTCCTGCGGCAGAAACTCCAATAGACACGTTTCCGGCAGCTCCAGCTCCAGAAGAAATAACAAGTGGTATCATGCCAAATATAAATGCAAATGAGGTCATCAAGATAGGACGAAGACGTGCAGCAGCACCTTCAATAGCGGCTTGTTTAATTGTTAATCCATGTTCGTCTCGTCGTTGTCGTGCAAACTCCACAATCAAAATACCATTCTTTGCTAGAAGTCCAATAAGCATGATAAGAGCCACTTGAACATATATGTTATTGTCAAGACCAAGCATACTGATAAACATAAACACTCCCGATATACCAATAATAAGAGGTAGCATCACAGAAAGAGGCAATACATAACTTTCATATTGAGCACAAAGTATAAGATACACAAATAAGAAACATAGTAGGAATATAAATATTTGTTGATTACCTGCCTCAATCTCTTCACGTGTCATGCCCGAAAATTCGTAACTATAACCTGCTGGCAGCACTTCAGCTGCTTTTTCCACAGCCTTAATTGCGTCGCCTGTGCTATAACCTTCGTTTGGCTGACCCGAAATTGTTGCAGTGGTAAATAGATTGTAACGAGTGATTGCCTCTGGACCATAAACGCGGTTAAACGACACTAAAGAGGTGATAGGCACCATCTCTCCTAGCGTACTTTTCACCATAACCTTACTTAATGAACTTATGTCTGTTCTGTCTTCGGGTGCGGCTTGCATCATCACACGATAATATTTTGTGAAACGATTGAAGTCCGACACAAACATACTACCATAATATGCCTGCATAGTGCTAAATACCTCGTTTATATTTACGTTTGCCAATTTACACTTATCAACATCAACTGTAAACTCATATTGAGGAAAATTAACGTCGAATGCAGAGGTTGCGTATTGAATCTGAGGTTGTGCAGTGAGGGCAGCAATAAATTCTTGTGATATATCGTAGAACTTATTAATATCTCCACCTGTTCTGTCTTGCAGTTGAATCTCCAAACCATTCGACACTCCGAACCCTGGAACTGACGGTGGAACGAAAAACAACACTCTACCTTCTGTTATGTCGGTGGTTTTTGCGTAGAGTTCGCCTAGAACTTGCCCGATATTTCTTTTACGTTTATCCCACGGATCTAAGTTGGTGATACCTAAAGAGTAAGATCCCCCACTGGCCCCCGATAGCAAACTCACTCCCGACACGTTCATACGATCAGAAATCTCAGGAATAGAGTTTTGTATGGAATCCACTTTTGCCATAACTGCAACAGAGCGTTCTAGCGATGATCCAGCAGGCAGTGTGATGTCGCACATCATAACGCCTTGGTCTTCATTAGGAATGAAACCTGTTGGAGTGCTAGTCATTAAGTAGTATGCAATTGCACCAAACACAAACAATGATGCAACAGGTATATAACGTTTTTGTGCAAAGAAGTGTAATATTCTTTTGTATTTATTTGTCATTGCCTCGAAATTTGTGTTGAAAGCCTCTTGTAAACGAGCCACAAATTTCATTTTCTTTCCACCTTTAGGTTTTATGATAAGAATACAAAGCACCGGACTAAGTGTAAGCGCATTGACAGCCGAAATAATCATTGCCACAGCAAGTGTAAGGGCAAATTGTCGATAGAACACCCCAACTGGACCAGTCATGAAACTTACTGGGAAGAACACCGCCGACATCACAAACGTGATAGACACGATGGCATTTGTTATCTCTTTCATGGCAGTTGAAGTGGCATCGAAAAGTGTTAGCGACGGATCATGCTCCATTTTAGCATGCACCGCCTCCACCACCACTATGGCATCATCGACCACCATACCTATGGCAAGCACCAGAGCAAATAGTGTTAATAGGTTTATTGAGAAACCAAACATCTGCAAAAAGAAAAATGTGCCTATTATTGCTACCAGTGAAGATATGACAGGGATAAGTGTTGAACGTAGATCTTGAAGAAACAGATACACCACCACAAACACTAATAAGAACGCCTCAATAAATGTGTGTAACACTTTTTTTATCGACTCATCAAGGAATAGGTTGGTATCGTAAGGAATACTGGCTTTAATGCCCGGAGGAAACGATAATGCTGCCGTTTCAATAGTTGTTTTCAGCTCTTTCACCACCTCATTTGCGTTAGATCCCACCATTTGATAAACGGCCATAGAAACACTAGGACGACCTTGAGATCTGCTCACTGCTTGATAGTTGAATGCCCCAAGCTCAATTTTAGCCACATCTTTAAGTTTCAGAATGTTTCCATTGTTATCGGTTTTGATAACAATATTTTCATACTGTTCAGGAGTGGTATATTTGCCTTTGTATTTAATAGTGTATTGAAACACTTGATTGCTGTTCTCTCCAAACTTACCTGGAGCAGCCTCAAGATTTTGTTCACGAATGGCGGCAGAAACCTCGTTAGGCGAAAGTTTGAATGATGCCATTTTTGCAGGGTCAAGCCATACACGCATAGAGTAGTCGCGTGCTCCAAACACATTAACACGCCCAACACCTGTCACACGTTGAAGTTGTGGGTATATGTTTATTCTACCATAGTTTTGTAGAAATGTTTCATCGTAGTCGTCGGTTTCTGAATATATAGATACAACAAGCAACATGTTGTTTTGTATCTTTTCAGTTGTCACCCCATTTTGAGTCACCTCCATAGGGAGTTTACTCATGGCTGCTGCCACACGGTTCTGAACATTCACCGCTGCCATATCAGGGTCAGTGCCTAGGTCAAAATATACTTCAATAGTTCCAGTTCCATCATTACCCGATGTAGAAACTATATAAGTCATACTTTCCACACCATTGATCTGCTCCTCCAAAGGAGCAATAACGCTTTTTAAAACCACATCGGCATTAGCTCCAGGATATGAGGTTGTCACTCGCACCACTGGTGGTGCAATATCTGGATATTGCGACATTGGTAGCGAAATAAGCCCTATAACCCCTATGAGTACTATCAAAATTGATAATACTGTTGAGAGCACAGGACGTGATATAAATTTTTGTACCATTATTTCTTAGTTTTGAGATTTCACAGCTTTAAGCTGCATAACAATAGAAGTAGATTAATATGTAATTATAACATAGGAGTAATTTTCATGCCTTCTTGCACTTTGTTCAAGCCTTCAGTGATGATTGTTCTACCCTCCTCAATGCCACTTTTTACCACATAGTTATCGCCATTGCTACCTATGATGTCTAAAATTCTTGTTTCAAGCGTTGAGTCGGCTTTAACTTCGTACACCATCTTTTTGTCTTGAAGCTCATATGTTGCTTTTTGAGGAATTAGAATGGCATTTTTGTAAACCATTGGAAGTCTAACCTTGCCACTTGCTCCTGAGCGCAATGCCATATTTGGATTGGGAAATGTTGCTTTTAGTTGTGTTGAACCAGTGTTGCGATTTATAAGCCCACTTGCAATCTCAACTTTACCCTCATGTGGATAGATAGTTCCGTCTGACATGATGAATGTGGCGCTAGGAAAATGGCTTACTATATCACTAAAATTACCATTTTCAGTTGCGGCACTAAGTTCCAAAACTTTTTTCTCGTCGAATGCAAAATAAGCCAAAGCATCGGAGTTCTCAGTCACAGAGGTGATTAAGTTTCCAGCAGATACAAGTGATCCAGCGTATATTTCAATTCTCCCTATCACACCATTCATTGGACTAGTGATGTTTGTGTATGATAGTTGTATTTTGGCATCTGCAAATTGCGATTTAGCTTGTAATAAACTTGCATCAGCAGCAGCTAAATTTGTTTTTGCCGTTTCTAGTTGAAATTTACTTATGATGTTTTTCTCAACAAGTGGTGTTATTTTTTCAATCTCTAAACGTGAGTTTGCTACTTGTGCTTCACAGCTTTTAACTGTTGCCTCAGCAGATCTAACTCTTTGAATATATTCACGTTGATCTATTCGCATGATTGGCGCACCTTTTCTAACAGTTGAGCCCTCTTTAACTAATACTGCATCAACATAGCCGTTTGTTCGCGAACGAATCTCCACAACCTCGCGATTGATCACATCGGCTGCAAAATCTACATAAATAGTGGCATCTCCCTTTTGGATTTTTGCTGTTGGTAAACTAATTGGTGGAGCTTGCATTTGTTGTTCTCCAGAGAATAATCCGCAAGAAATGAGTGTTGAACTGAATCCGTACACAGCTAATACGTAAAGGATTTTACGTGTTTTTCTGATCATAACTATCTGTTTTTTAATTATTTATGTTTGTGTGGGTGCATTCTATGGCAAAAAAATAACACTTATTATCATATCGTAACAAAGATATGGCTTTTTTTTTAAAAAAAGCAACATTTGATGAAAATACTACTATTTTTTTGTAGGTGTCTTATGTCCTACTAAAAGATATCTAGTCAAAAACTTGCGTACAGGTTCATCATATAGTCTTAGACATAAATAAGCAAGCAATATAGAACCTATAAAAAGAGCTAAAGCGCCAGGCAATGATTGAATGAATGTAAGATTTTCATTTTTGACCCAAGCATAATATAGGTATATAAATGGATAATGTACCATATATAATGGATATGATATATCTCCTAGAAATGTACATATCTTAGTGGTTGTTTTGTCGGTTGTTTTACCTGAAGCCCCAATATAAACGATTAATGGAAAAATTATTGCAAAACAGATAGTGTCGTATAAGCCATTCATCCACATATGCTGTTCACCTCCAATTCGTGGTATTGCCAGCAAAGCCACAAGAGCTATGCTCCCCAACCAAAATGCTCCTTTAATATTTATAGGTTTGAATATGCGAGATAGTAGTAACCCAGCTGAGAATGAAAACATTAAACGTAAAGATCCGCCCAACATATTATCTCCTGTCATTGAGAAGCCAACACAAATATCACCGTATGGTCCCCAGATTGCGAACGCTGCCAAGCAACAACCAGCAATTAAAACTAATACAGATAGAGCTTTGGTTGAAAATTTGCGTATGAATAGTGCATATAATATATTGCCAATATATTCAAAAAATAGCGACCAGCTTGGTCCATTCAAAGGGTACATTTCGCCAACGCCTCTGATTTCAAAGCCGACTGTTGCTGGAATAAGAAAAGCATTTATGATAGTAGATATGAGTAGCATTGTCACCGACACATGCGTCACATCCCAAACACAGCAACCTTGAAAATAGAACATAATAGCTCCAATAATAGCTCCTATAATCACCATTGGATGCAAACGGATAAATCTACGTTTTAAAAAATCTTTTACTTTCATGCTCTTCCATCTCTGGTCGTAAGCATATCCAACCACAAATCCTGATAGAATAAAAAAGAAGTCCACAGCTAAATATCCGTGATTAATACTTTGGTCTAAATGACTAGTTGCATATGCCTCAAATATATGAAACCATACAACGGTTAATGCAGCCACCCCACGCAATCCGTCGAGTATATTGTAATGCGGTTTTGTATCGGCAAATGCAGCCGCTGATATTTCTGTTTTCGGCATTAAAATTTGTTTAGTTTATAAAATCAATAATTGTGCAATAATAGTAACAATAGGCGAGAATGACAAATATTATCACCCATGACTCTGATATTTCATGCGATTTGTCAATAATTGCCGGCTTTTTTGTAATATTAAACCAACTTCTAAGAAGCTGTTTTGATTTGTTATCGAAGTTATTTTAGAGCTATTTTTGTCCTAGTTTTTGTTATGTAAATCCGATTTTAGCGAGCTAAATGAGGATTTATAGAGCGAAAACTAGGGCGAAAAGAGCCGAAAAGAACGAAATTAATAAATCAAAACAGTTTCTAAGCAAACAGCAATAATTTTTCAATGATTTCTAATCAAAATTTATTACATTTGTAGCTAGAATAAATAACTATCGACAATGAATAATTTTCAGTTTAAAAATCCAACGAAATTGATTTTTGGTAAAGGCGAAATTGCAAAAATCGCTAAAGAGATTGCCAAAGATAAAAAAATAATGATCACCTATGGCGGTGGTAGCATCAAACGTAATGGTGTTTACGATCAAGTTACAACGGCTTTAAAAGATCATAATTTCATAGAATTTGGTTCAATAGAGCCTAATCCTCAATATTCAACGTTAATGAAAGCTGCTGATTTAGCAAGAAAAGAAGGAGTAGATTTTCTTCTTGCAGTTGGTGGTGGATCGGTAATTGATGGCACAAAATTTATAGCTTGTGCCATGAATTTTCACGGAGATCCATGGAGCTTTTTAGTTGATCAATCGCTGTTGAAACGCATCATTCCAATCCCTTTAGCCACAGTTCTTACTCTCCCTGCCACTGCTTCAGAAATGAACTGTGGAGCTGTCATATCGCGCAGCGAGATAGGAGAGAAGTTGGCTTTTCAACATGCTTTAAACTATCCTGTGTTTTCGGTGCTAGATCCGCAAGTGTGCTATTCACTACCTGCTGTTCAGCGTTCAAATGGCATTGCCGACACTTTCTGCCACACACTAGAACAATATCTCACCTACCCCTCAAAGAGCATGATTCAAGATCGTTTTGCTGAAGGTATTCTTCTTACTTTAAAAGAGATAGGTGTGTCATTGCTTGAAAAGGAGAATGATTATGATCTTATGGCAAACTTTATGCTCAGTGCTACTATGGGGCTCAATGGTTTTATAGCAATGGGTGTGCCTGAAGATTGGGCAACTCATATGATTGGACACGAACTCACTGCACTCTACGGTTTGGATCATGCAGTCACTCTTGCCATTGTTGGTCCTTCGCTGATGAACGTCATGCG
>JAVVZN010000046.1:0-8445 GCA_036650555.1 Rikenellaceae bacterium | reverse complement strand
TATGCCAAAACAGAATAGAGTCGCTACACTTCGCAGGCGGCATATTTACAAACATAACACACGATCATCTCGATTACCACGGCACATTTGCTGAATATATAAAAGCAAAAAAACGCTTTTTCGATGAGCTGCCAAAAAATGCTTTTGCTATCTACAATGGTGATGACAAAAATGGTAAAGTAATGATGCAGAACTGCAAAGCATCGGTAAAGAGTTTTGCACTCACATCAGGAGCTGACTACAAATGTAAGATCATAGAGTCGCTTATGGGCAGCATGTTACTTAGAATCGACACAAAAGAGGTGTGGGTGAAATTTATTGGAAAGTTCAACGCCTACAATCTACTTGGGGTCTATGCCGCAGCCATGGAACTTGGAGCCGACAGAGATACTTTACTTCTCGACATGAGTATGCTTACTAGTGTTGCAGGCAGATTTGAATATGTCATATCTACAAATGGCATTACTGCAATAATAGATTATGCACACACACCCGACGCGCTAGAAAACGTGCTGAAAACTATTGAAGAGGTGCGCACACCTTCTCAAAGAATAATCACGGTGGTGGGCTGTGGTGGCAATCGCGACAAGACAAAACGCCCTGAGATGGCACAGATAGCTGCACAGATGAGCGATTTCACAATCTTCACATCAGACAATCCGCGTAACGAATTGCCAGAAGAGATTCTATCCGACATGACCGCAGGATTGAAATCTTCCGACATCTGCTATCAAGGCAAATATTTGGTAGTAACAGATCGTCGCGAGGCAATAGGTGCAGCGGTGGCAATGGCTCACGGCGTGTCGCCAGAGAAGATAGAACGCGGTGAGATGGGCGACATAATTCTGATTGCAGGCAAAGGACATGAGACCTATCAAGAAATAAAAGGAGTTCGCACGCACTTCGACGACAAAGAACAGATTAATGAACGTTTTTCAAATATAAAATAGAGATAGTGATAAAATATATAGCACATTTTTTAGGCGACACATACGACCTTCCAGGAATGGGGATGTTCGACTATCTATCGTTCAGAGCAGCGATAACAATCATAACGGCACTTTTGATCGGCACACTTTTCGGGCGTAAATTGATAAATTTCCTGCAACGTAAACAGATTGGCGAAGGCATCCGCGACTTAGGGCTCGAAGGTCAGATGGCGAAAAAAGGAACTCCTACAATGGGTGGGATCATAATTCTTATCTCTATTATCATTCCTGTATTGCTATTTTGTGATCTTAGCAACATATACATACAACTAATGATAATCTCAACTATATGGCTTGGGGCAATTGGTTTTGCCGACGACTACATCAAAGTATTCAAAAAAGATAAAGGTGGTTTGAATGGTAAATTCAAAATAGTAGGACAAGTTGGTTTAGGAATAATTATTGGCTTGACAATGTGGCATAGTGAGAAGATAGTGGTGCGCGACACCAAATTTTCTCCTGCAATAACCATCACAACAGCAAACAACGAAACAAACCATCCCAATATCACACTTGCCGACCACAAAAACACCCTCACCACAATTCCTTTCTTGAAGAGTAACGAATTTGACTACCACAGCATATTACCATCTGAAGATAAAAACGACAACTTAGGCTGGATAATCTATGTTATTGCCGCTGTATTTATAATAACCGCAGTGTCAAATGGGGCCAACCTCACAGATGGGCTCGATGGGCTGGCAGCAGGAACGTCGGCAATAATAGGCACAGTGCTCGCAATACTTGCTTATATTTCGGGGCATATAATCTATGCCAATTACCTTAACATAATGTACATACCGGGCAGCGGTGAACTATTCGTGTATTGTGCGGCATTTATTGGTGCAATGATCGGCTTTTTGTGGTACAACAGCTATCCTGCTCAGGTGTTTATGGGCGACACTGGCTCGCTTGCCATAGGAGGTATCATTGCGGTTGTGGCGCTACTTATACGTAAAGAGCTACTACTCCCTATCTTATGCGGTATCTTCTTAGTAGAGGCTGTTTCGGTGATGTTACAAGTAAGCTATTTCAAATATACACGTATGAAATTTGGTGAAGGCAGGCGTATTTTTCTTATGGCACCGCTGCACCATCATTTTCAGAAATGTGGTTTTCCAGAGGTAAAGATCGTAACTCGTTTTTGGATCATACAACTACTCTTAGCGGCAATAACATTAGCAACATTTAAAGTTAGATAGACTATAATGGAAAAAATTATTATACTTGGAGCCGCTGAGAGCGGAGTCGGAAGCGCAATTTTAGCAAAGAAAAAGAAATTTGATGTCTTCCTTTCCGATAAAGGAGCAATAGATCCTAAATATAAAGCCGAGCTTTTAAAATGGAAGATAGACTATGAAGAGGGTGGACACACACTCGATCGTTTGACCGATGCCTCTTTATGCGTGAAAAGCCCAGGCATTCCAGAGAGCGCCGAAGTGGTGGTGGCGATAAGAAATAAAGGCATACGTGTGATCTCAGAGATTGAGTTTGCAGGCAAATATTGCTCATCAAAAACCATTTGCATAACAGGCAGCAATGGCAAGACAACCACAACAACACTTATCTACGATATACTAAAAGCAGCTGGCTACAACGTTGGTTTAGGAGGAAACATCGGGCTTAGCTTTGCATATCAGGTGGCAACCGAGCTGCATGACTGGTATGTGTTGGAGCTAAGCAGCTTTCAACTCGACGGCATGACCAATTTTAAAGCCGATATTGCAGTGCTTACAAACATAACCCCCGACCACCTTGATCGTTATAACCACGATTTCAACCTCTACTGCGCAAGTAAATTCCGTATTGTTCAAAACATGTGTAAAGGCGATACCTTCATATATTGCAAAGACGATCCACGTACTATCAAACATGTGATAGGTAACAAAGAGAGTTTCTCAATGAGCACCCTACCTTTTACAGCAAAAGACACCCTACTTGAAGGAGCTTATCTTAATCAAGACAACAACATAGAGATCAATATCGACGGACATGAACTACTTATCGAGAAAAATAAGCTGCAAATTTTCGGTACGCACAATCTCTATAACATCATGGCAAGTGCCATGGCAGCACTACGCGCAGGAGTAGATCCAAAAACTATTCTGCATACAATCTACAACTTCAAAGGGGTGGAACACCGCACTGAGATTGTGTGTGAGAAAGATGGCGTATTATTTATCAACGATTCCAAAGCCACAAACGTAGATTCTGTGTATTATGCTCTTCAAGGCATTGAGCGCCCTATCATATGGATCGCAGGCGGACAAGACAAAGGCAACGACTACTCCGAACTCATACCTCAAGTGAAAGGTAAAGTAACAACACTCATCTGCATGGGTTTAGACAACAAAAAGCTAATCGACTCATTCACCAATATTATTCCGTTTATTTACTCAACATCATCTTTAACGGAGGCAATGGATAAGGTTCATACAGTCTACAAACCAGGCGACTGTGTGCTACTATCACCCGCATGTGCAAGTTTCGATCTATTCAAAAACTACGAGCAGCGAGGCACTCTTTTCAAAGAGGCAGTACATGCCATGCAACCTAAAACGAGAGAATAAAACCTAAAATGGCAAAGACATTCAAAGAGAAAATATCAAAAGTGGCTGGCGGCGATAGAACACTATGGATGGTGATCATATGGCTTATGTTCGCTTCTGTGCTCGTTGTCTACTCATCGACAGCCTCGCTTGCCTATGCCAAAAACGATGGTCAAACCACGACATATCTGATAAGCCAGATTAAGTTCGCAATTTTTGGACTACTCACCGTTTTTTTGATACATCTTATTAACTACCAATTCTATTTTCGCCACGGACGCGTCATATTTAAGATAGCACTAATAATGATGGCTCTCACATTTGTTATAGGTGTGGAGATCAATGGTGAACGCCGCTGGCTAGGAATACCCGGAACATCACTAACATTTCAGCCTGCCGACTTTTTGAAGATAGCACTTATTATGGTGCTTGCCATCCAACTGGCAGCAAGGCAAAAGATTATTGACCATATTCCAATATTACCATCGTTTAATTATGCCTCATGGAGAGATCACCCCGAACGTAACAGTCAAATTTTTTTCAAGACCACAATACCAATAATCTTTCCGATAGCCATATCGGCAATACTAGTTTTAGTATCCAATCTATCTACTGCTCTCATTATGTGTGGAGCATGTTTGATTGTGCTTATCATAGGAAGAGTGCGATGGAAAGAGATATTTAGGTTGATTTTTCTAGCCATCATCATATTAGCACTCATTGTGGTTGTTTTCAAAGGTTTAGGGATAAGTAGAGCCGACACATGGATAAACCGTACCACAACATTTTTCAGTTCCGATAAAACAATAAATGACGATAGCAAACAACTCAGCGAAGATGAATTTCAAGCGCAACAAGCAAGGATAGCAGTTGCCTCTGGTTGGATATTAGGAAAAGGGCCAGGCAAAAGCACTCAACGATCAAATCTCCCCCATCCCTATTCAGATTATGCCTATGCGTTTGTTGTGGAGGAGTATGGAATTATTGGAGCATTGTTTATCTTAGGTTGCTATCTATGGATATTTTATAGAGCAATAGTAATCTTTAGAAGATGTGAGAGTTCATTCCCCAGTCTGCTCGTGCTCGGTTTGAGCTTGATCATAACACTACAAGCGATGCTACATATAGGAGTGTCGGTCGATGCTTTTCCTGTCACCGGACAAACGCTGCCAATCATAAGTAAAGGAGGATCATCAATGATCTTTACATGTATAATGTTTGGCATAATATTAGGAGTGAGCCGACAGATTAACGAAGTGAACCACGCAAAAGGCATAGAACAAAAGAAACAACTCATAGCAGATGAGTGGCAGCAGATCATCTTTGAAAATCAAGATATAGACGGCAACGACAGTGAGATTAAAAAGCTCTTTAACGAAAATTCAGAAGAATATCAAGGAGTAATTTGGAATGATAAAGAAGAAGATAAAGATAATAGCTAGTGGTGGCGGAACAGCAGGACATATATATCCTGCAATATCTGTCATTAAAGCATTAGAACAGAACTTGGGAAAGGAGAATCTGGAAGTGCTTTTTGTCGGTGCCGAAGGCAAGATGGAGATGCGTATAGTACCAGAAAACGGTTATCGCATACAAGGACTAAAAGTCAGAGGATTGATTCGTAAGATCAGCTTTGAGAATGTGAAGATAGCGCTAGATTTATGGCGTAGCATTCTGAAAGCTGGCAAAATCATAAAAGAGTTCAACCCCGATGTTGTGATAGGCTTCGGAGGATATGCAAGCGCACCTATAATGTTTGCTGCGCGCAACAAAAACATCTGCCGTTATGTATGGGAAGGCAACTCTTTCGCTGGATTATCAAACAGACTAACAGGAAAATATGCAAAGAAAGTGTTCGTTTCGTACGATAACATGCAGCACTTTTTTCCAGACAGTAAAATCGTGGTAAGCGGAAATCCTATTCAGAATAAATTTTCGACACTGACAAAAAAATCACCCGACGCTCTTGCCACCTTCGGATTTGAGAAAGACCAAAAAATAATATTAATCACAGGCGGATCGCTTGGGGCAAGAAACCTTAATGAGGCAACATTTACCAACCTCGACACAATTTTGACAAACCATAATATAGGAGTAATATGGCAAACAGGAAGTTATTATTATAAAGAATATAAAGATAAACTTGGAGCTAACGCGCCTAAGAATGTATTTCTTTGTGAGTTTATCAAAAACATGGAACAAGCCTATTCTGCTGCCGACATTATCATATGTCGCAGTGGAGCATCAACAGTGACAGAGGTGGCACAAAGTAAGCTAGCCGCAATTTTTGTTCCATCGTCGGGAGTCACCGACGACCATCAAACAAAAAATGCAAAAGCGCTTGCCGAAGGTGGGGCAGCAATGTTGGTGAAAGATTCAGATGCCAAGCAACAGATGATTCCACTAGCTCTCTCACTGCTCAACGATGAAAATAAACTCGAAGAGATGAGGCAAAAAATAGGTACCTTCGCAAAAAGCAATGCAGCACAAATTATAGCAGAGGAGATATTAAAAGATGTCAGAGATTAAAAGTGTATATTTTATAGGGATAGGCGGCATAGGCATGAGCGCCATTGCACGTTACTACAACCATGAGGGCTACAAAGTAGGCGGTTACGACCGTGTGAGCACAATCCTCACACGCAGCCTTGAAAGCGAAGGCATTGCAATCCACTATGACGACGACATTACACTAGCCGATAAAGATTTCTTAGACAAAAATAGCTGTATGGTGATCTACACTCCAGCTATTCCAAAAGAACACAGCGAACTAAACTATTTTCTATCGAATGGTTTCACACTAATAAAACGTTCAAAAGCATTAGGCGTACTAACAAAAGATAAGTTTCTGATAGCAGTTGCAGGAACACACGGCAAGACCTCCACCTCCACAATGACAGCATGGATGGCGAGCCTTTCTAAGATCGAAGGCGAGAATGAGTTTGGAGGAGGAAGTGCATTTTTAGGAGGCATCTCAAAAAATTTCAACTCTAATCTGGTGCTAGGCAGAGGCAACTGTGTGACGGTGGAGGCAGATGAGTTTGATCGTTCGTTTCTTCAACTCTACCCCGATATTGCAATCATAAGCTCCACCGATGCCGATCATCTCGACATATACGGCAACCATGACATTCTAAAGAAGACCTTTGCAGAATTTGCCTCACAAGTGAAATCTGGCGGAACGCTCATCTATAAAAAAGGGATAGATCTATCGCTACCCGATAGAAAAGATATAAATATATATACATATTCAATTTGCGACGACAAGGCAGATTTTCATGCCTCAGACATCACCCTTCGCCCCGACGGATTATATAACTTCAATGTGGTGACACCTACATGCACCATCAAAGATTGCACCCTAGGAATACCCGGATTGATAAATGTGGAGAACTGCACAGCGGCAATAGCAGCCCTTCTAACAGCAGGCTGCAACACCGACTTACTACGTGGTTCTATTAAGAGCTTCAAAGGAGTAAAACGTCGTTTTGAGGTACACATAAATCGTCCGAACAAAATTTATATCGACGATTACGCCCATCATCCGCGCGAGCTGACCGCAACAATAGAATCAATAAGAGCAATTTATAAAGACAAAAAGATAACAGCTATTTTCCAACCTCACCTATACACTCGCACACGCGATTTTGCCGCAGGTTTCTCCAAAGCATTATCACTTGCCGACAAGGTTATTCTGCTGCCAATCTATCCCGCACGCGAGCTTCCAATAGAAGGAATAGAATCAGATATTATACTAAAAAACATAACTCTCAAAGAGAAATATTTAGTTTTAAAAGACGATCTATTAAAGTCAGTAAAAGATGACAAAAATGAGGTTATAGTAACATTTGGGGCAGGCGACATTGATTTGTTTTGCAACCCTATACGCGATTTATTGAATGAATAAATATATCGACATATCGTTATTAGTGCTTATGTTAGGAGCATTTATCTTCACCTTTTTAATCATGAAAGATGAAGAGAAACGTATGAATATATCTAAGCTAGAGATAAATATTAAAGACGGCGACTCCATAAGGTTTGTAACAGTTGATTCAATCACTAGCATACTTAAATCTGACTCGGTAAGAAATTGGTGCACAAATTTTTCTACATGCGACACCCACCAAATTGAACGCACATTACTAAAACTTCGCTACGTAGATAGTGTTGAAAGTTACAAGATTGCCTGTGGGACATTAAACGTTGATATAGTGCAAAAGAATATTTGTTTTAGAATAATGTCAGACAAAGGGAAAGATTTATATGTTGATGATCATTTGAGATTTATACCTACTGCAAATTACTTTGCGGGCGATGTTCCAATTGTCACATGCGACGATGAATTTTTGACTATTTTGCAAGAAAGTGAAAAAAAAGATAAAAAAGTTGATAAAAATTATTATATTTTGCATAATCTGCTTAACTTTGTAAGATTAGTTGAGTCAGACCCTTTTTGGAAGAGTATGATTGTACAGATAAACATCTCTAAATCAAGAGAATTGCAGCTAGTTATGCGAGTTGGCACACACACAGCAATTTTATGTGATTGCAGCGATATTGAAAACTTTTCAACATACCTCAACAAACTTGGTGGATTTTACACCAAAATTGTTGCCACTGGAGGTTGGGGAAAATATAAAACAATCAATGCAAAATACAATAATATTATAGTAGCGACAAAATAGTTAGGTTTAAAATTATAGTAAGATAGGGAAATTAGTTATGGCAGAAGTCTCAGATTATATAGTTGCGATTGACATTGGAACAAGCAATGTTGTAACATTGGTGGGAGAACGCGCTGAAGATGGCAAAATACGCATTGTCAGCTCATCCATCACTCCATCAGGCGGTATGGCTCGTGGTGATGTCAGAAACGTGGAACAAATAGTGGCATCAATCGAGAA
>JAVVZN010000045.1:0-8454 GCA_036650555.1 Rikenellaceae bacterium | reverse complement strand
GAGCATCTGTAATAATGGTTCTACTTGCAACTGCTATTGCGGTCACAATAAGCAGTTGGCAAGTTGCAAACCAGAATCCAACTAGATCTCTCAAATTATAGTTATTGTTCCAATTGAAGTCCAACCGTTTATAGTTTGATCGGCGGTTGATAGTTTTAGCCCTGGCATATTTGCTTTTGTCGTATCAACTATGGCTATTGCAAATGTGTACTTACCCACTGCAAGATTATTTAATGTGACACTCTTTGTGTAGCTCACATCTATGCCTTGCAGAAATTTGGCAGGATTTGATTTTTCATCCACTATTATTTGCTTCACATTTGCATTTTCGTCTAACAACGCAAATGCGACTTTATATTTACCATTCCAGCGTGGATTGTCGTTTGGACAGATGCCATTAGAGAGATTGCGCCATTTATGTCCTACAACGAATGTCTGGTTTTGTTTTACTATTTTAGGAATAGACACTTTCGAAGGATATAGTCTGTAACCTCCTTTTTCGATGAATTTCTGCACTAAGTCGCTTGTTTTAGCTGTCCACCGCTTTGTTTCGATAGGAGTGCGTAGATCAAGCGTATTGAAGTGATAGTCTATTGCATCTTTGTAGGTTTGGTCGTATATTTCGCGCCATGTTTTAAAATGATATAAGTTATCGTCAAACCATAAACTATCGGAATCGTTACCCATCCAATAACACGACTCCCCTATCAACAAGGTAGACGGATATAACGTTTTAACAACACTCTTTTCTGCACGACTAAACCACTGGCTGCCCAACCCATCACGACGAAAGCCATAACCATTTTTACCAACGGCTATGCTCATCTCTGAGTCTTGACCAAACTGACTATTTACAGGCATAATAAGTATGACCCTTTTAAAGTTTTCTCCGTATATGTTTGTGATCTTCTCAAGCGCAGCATCTGATTTGGCTTTTGTCATATTTTCGATCTCCAATCCATGACACTCACCCCAGCGCCCAACATTTACTCCATCAACAAAATCTACTATATCGGGATTATCGTACTCTGCGGCAAACGCCTTTACAAAATTTGTGAGTTTCTCTTGAAATATAGGATCATCAATATAAGGGGTCCAATACTTAGCTCCACCACCTTGCACCGTGTATCCCTTGGCACCTGCTGCACGCACAAAATCGGGAGTGGATTGACGCAAGTTATCTCGTGCATTGTTGTAGATACGAAATGCCAATTTCAAACCACGGTCTAAAGCTCCTTTGATAAGTTTTTTATAGTTTTCATCCTCTTTCCACGCATACTTACCCTCTTCGGGCTCCATGTCAGACCAACGCCACCGTACATAAAAAAACGAAGCATATTTTCTGGCACTCGAATCTTGAGCCAACCAATATTGTGAGGCATCTGCCACCTCTCCTGCTGCATCATCGTAGACACCCCACCCACAACATGGATTTCTTATGAGCGACGAGGTATCTGCGCTAGGATTATATTCAACATTGCCAGCGATTTTAAAAATCGCATTGTTGTTTTCTTGCGCATATGTCTTAGCACACACTCCATGCGCAATAACACAAATTAATAATAATATTCTCCTCATATCTATGATCATTAAACAACAAACCCCACTTACAAATATGCAAGAGGGGTTTGTTGTTATATTATTTAGGGTACCCCCTATTAGTTTTAGTATTTAATTGTAGACTTAGCACCTATCTCAGCGAAATTCTTAATAGGAACTATTGAGAAGCCCCATTTGTAATCGGCTGAAGATGGAATTTGATACTTTTCGTAAGGACGTGAACCCCAGCTGTCATCGCCACCTAATCCTTGTTGTTTGTAGTCTATGTTTATCTCTACAAAATCGCGAGGAGTGATGTCGTTGATGTGAGTATGCTTACGAAGTAAGTCTTTAGCATCCTCGTCTGCATGTGATTCAGAAGGACGTTTGTTTTCAAATTGATATGGATGTTTTGATTCTTGAGTATCGAAATCATCAACTGAGTTTCTATGAGCATTGAAACCAAATAGATCGTCGGCAACGAAAAGCAAACCATTGCTACCGTTTTTACCCTTGCCTATCGCCATGAAACGAGTGTCGGTGTGGTGACCATTCTCTTGAGGACGAACATAAGGAAAATAGAAATCATCTATGTTAGTGCTGTAATAGCCAAGATCAGTGCCCCAGTTTCTATCTATATAGTTCTCTTGTGGACCACGACCATAGTAATTTGCATGAGTGAATGTTGCGCCAACTCGCAAACGAAGTCCTAAACGAGGCAACTCAGGAGCAGGACGATCACCTATTGTTTCTGTGGCAGCTTTATAGCTACACTCAACATTCACAACACCAGTGGCATACACCTTATAAGCAACATCCATTGATGCTCCGTAAGGAAGTTTATAGCAAACTGTTACCACAGCATATGTGTCGGAAGTAGAGGTTTTAACTGTGGTTACATCAGGGTTTTTGGTTGCTTGTTTCCATGCTTGCATACGAGATGGCATACGAGAACCATAGTCGTTGTCGGTTGGTCCTCTCCAGAATGATGGTTGGAAACCAAACTGATCGCTTATATATTCACGTTGCATCACTTTATATGATGTGACAACACCAGTTTTTTTGTTCACAGCAAACTCAACTTTTGGAGAAGTAAGGGTGATAGAGGCAGCACCATTATCAACAGCAACTTTACCTGCTGCAATATATGGAGTTTTCTCAGCTGGTGCAGCTAGCACAAATTGGTCGGCAGCAACTTCATAACCTACACCCAACAAAGGCTCATCAGTTTTAGTTTTAACCGAGATGTTAAGAGCATATTCAGTGCCTGGCTTTTTAATTATTTGTCCAATAGGAATATTAATATTTTTATTGGCAGTAGGAGCAATATTTACACCCGACAATACACCGGATTTAACAGTTTTACCATTTGCAAGCACCTCATAACTGAAATTATATTTGTCGCTACCAACAAAGAAATTGCCATTTTTGATATTGACCACACCTTTCGATAGATCAACTGGAGTGAAATGGAAGTTTTGGTACACACGTTTCACCTCAGTGAGTGCAGGATGCGGTGTACGATCAGGATTTATCATTCCGTTGCATACGAAATTACCATCCGATGGAGAATTTACCCCAAAGTCGCCACCATAAGCCCAGTAGCCACCATCTTTATCTGTCCAAAGACCTTGGTCTACCCAATCCCATATAAATCCACCTTGAAGATTAGGGTATTTGTAGATTTGCTCCCATTGATCGCGTAGGTTACCAGTTGAGTTACCCATGCCGTGAGCATATTCTGAAGGGATGTACGGACGATCTGTTTGCATCTGACCCCAATGTTCAAAATTTGCAGCAGATGGATATTGAGGACAATATATGTCGGTGTTCCATTCGAGTAATGCACGTTCGTATTGAACAGGACGAATAGAATCTACACTTTTTAGATATAGGTAGGTTTGGTAGAAGTTGTAACCATTGCCTGCCTCATTTCCTAACGACCAGAAAGTTACGCAAGGGAAGTTTTTGTTGCGCTCATACATGTTTTTTGTACGATACATATGAGAGTTTAGGAAATCTGGATTATTACCCAATGTGCGACCTTTCTTTAGATCGTAACCCATACCGTGCGACTCAATATTTGCCTCATCGCATACATAAAAACCATACTCACTACATAGTTCATAAAAACGACGTTGCTGAGGATAGTGTGAACAACGAATGGCGTTGATATTATTTTTCTTCATCAACTCAAGGTCTTTGCGAAGAGTTTTTTCATCAACATAGTGACCTGTGGTGTCGTTGTGCTCGTGCATATTCACACCTTTGATAAGAACAGGCTGACCATTTACAAGATATTGATTACCTTTTATTTCTATATTTCTGAAACCAATTTTGAATGGAACATACTCTATGAAACGACCCTCTTTTTTAATACGCATTACAAGGGTGTAGAGGTTTGGAGTTTCTGCGCTCCATGGCTTAATATTAGCAAGCACTGCATCGAAGTTCACTGTGTCGCGACCATTGGCAGGCAATGTTCGGTCGGCAGTGTAATATTTGATAATTTCACCCTTTTCATTGACCAACTCATAATAGAATGTGATCTCTTCTTTGTCGTTGTAGCTGTTTGAAAGCTCAACATCAAGTTTCATCAAACCTTTTGTGTAGGTTGAATCCATAGATGCTATGACTTTGAAGTCGTTGATACGAGTTTTTGGTTGAGCATAAAGATATACATCTCTCTCAAAACCACTAAGACGGAAAAAGTCTTGACATTCAAGGAAGCTACCTGTACTCCAACGATACATAACAAGAGTAATATCATTAAGACCCTCTTTTACATATTTGTTGATGGTGTACTCAGCAGGATTTTTTGAATCTTCGCTATAACCAACTTTCTGTCCGTTTATGTAGAGATACACACCCGATTTAGCGCCACCAATATGCAAAAAGATATCGCCATCTAACCAAGCAAAAGGTATATCAACAATTCTTTTGTAGACACCTACTGGAACAGCATCTGGCAACACTGGAGGTTTGGGGTTGAAAGGTGCAAACTCATAAGGATGGTTTGTGTAGAGCGGCACTCCATAACCTTGCATCTCCCAGTTTCCAGGGACCTTTATCTTATTCCATGTAGCAGTGCTACTGGGCGACACAACATCTGAGATATTAAGCTGTTTATGATCGTCGGTGTAGATAAAATTCCAGTCACCGTTCAACGATACATAGTTTTTTGCTGCGTTATAATCATTAGCGATAGCTGCTTCACGACTATCATAACTCATAAATACCGTTCTAGGAGGGTTTGTCCCGACCGATACCACTTTTTCATTCTGCCATTCAGGCTTCACTTGCGCTGAAACAAAAGATGAAAAGCATACAATGGATGCAATTAATAATAATTTTTTCATTTATGTTATTTTGGTTAAATTTTGTTACAAAAGTAGCAATTATTTTGATTACAGACAAGTTAAAACAGCATAATCACAAAATATTTGAAGATATATTGCATCTACAAATCAAGTTTATGCAACAATCCGTTCTCTTCTGTGAAATTAATAATTATAGATAGTAACTCATCGCCATAAGTTTCGATCTTGTGTTTGCCTATGCCTTTTATGGTGCTGAGCTGATCGGGATCTATTGGCATCGACTCGCTGAGTAGCTTGAGAACCTTATTTTGCATTATGATGTAGGCAGGAACCTCCTCCTCCGACGATTTTTCACGCCTCCATGCCACTAGTATATCGTAAAGTTCACGGCTTAATGTTGTGTCTTGAACTACGTCGTCGTCGGTGAGAGCCTCATCATGCAATACATTAACACTCTTCACGCGTTTGCCTTTTTTCTCCATGCCTACGCCTTCACAGGCAGCTCGATTTTTTGCCTTCAAATAGCCCTCTATGCTAAACCCTTCAATAGCCATATCGTAGACATTACTCTTGATTTTCACAACTGTTATCAAACGCTTTCTACGATCATCAACACGCTTTGCCACCTCTTTATTATCTATCACCGCATCGCTAAGCGATAAAAACAACTTAGCATCATCAATCACATTTTCTTTGAAATACAATGCTCCTTCTGTCAAACGCTGTTGTAGGGTAATATCATTTTTTAAAGGCACACCATTAAATATATGTTGTTTTATTACAGTTATAAACTTATTTGCCATTTCGCTCAATTTGGTGCCAAAACGAATTATGATTGTCTCCATGACTGCAATATCGTTTTGGTAGACATTCATAAGGTTATTTGCAAACAAGCTTCTAATCTCACGCATCAGTGCAGTGATTTGATCAAGAGAATATATATTCTCCAAAATCTGTGCACGATATTGATCTTTGCTCTGCTCTAAGTGCCCCTCAAAAGGCTTAAACTCCGAGGCCTCATGACAAAATGTTTTGACACTACCATCACATATAAAACACCCCGTAGCAAGTCGTGAGCTGAGCATCAACCCATCGAAAGTACGACAACGGCTAAGCGCCACATAGGCTTGACCGTGAGCGAAACAGTCGGCTGCATCAATCACTACTTTGTCGAATGTTAGCCCTTGACTTTTGTGTATGGTGATTGCCCATGCCAAACGCAATGGATATTGAGTGAAAGTGCCTATCTCCACCTCAACGGTTTGACCAGTGATTTTGTCAATTTCATAACGTTTGTTCGTCCATGTATCAGGCGACACGGTTATTGAGCCATCTTCACCTTCACACGACACCTCAACAAGTGTGCTTCCAATTTTTGTGACTGTCCCCACCTTTCCATTATAATAACGAGGAGGGGTTATCGAGACATCATTTTTAACAAACATCACCTGCGCACCAACTTTCAATTTCAGTTTTGCATCTGTGGGAAAAGCTCCATCAGCAAATTCACCAGTAATCTCCGCCTCAAAAATACGCTCATCGCCTTCGAGCGCATTTATCATTCTGTAATTTACCGAATCGGCATTACGCACATGTGAGGTAAGGGCTATTCGTCCTTTTTCATTAAAGTCGTATGATGGTTTATAACGCTCATTAAGCTGCTCCAAGACATTCTCGCTAACATTTCCACTACGTACATTCTCAAGAATATCAATAAACTCTTGATCTTTCTGCCGATATATCTTTGTTAATTCGATAGGAAGAAAGTTGGCTGCGTTGAACGCTTTACTATCAAAAAAGTAGATGGAATTATAACGTTTCATCAGAATATCCATCTCCGAGAGCACTGCCACCGGAGCCAACTGCAACAAATCACCTATGACAAGCAACTGCACACCACCAAAAGGCTTTGCATAATCACGATAACGACGTAAGACCTCATCCACAGCATCGAGCACATCGGCACGAACCATACTTATCTCATCAATAACAAGAAGATCAACACTTCTGAGCACATTTATCTTTACTTTAGAGAAATTCATGATGCGACGACGTTCATTATCGCTACGCAAAACATCGCTTCCACACACTCCCAGCGGAAGATTAAATTGCGAATGGATGGTTACTCCACCAGCATTAATAGCTGCCACAGCAGTTGGTGCAACTACTACTATATTCTTCATCACCTCTTGCCTAACTCTATTCAAAAAAGTGGTTTTACCCGTACCTGCCTTACCTGTAAGAAACACGTTTACAGACGTGTACGCTATATAGTTGAAAGCCGCTTCTAACTGCTCGTTTGATTCCATGTAATTGACATTAAAAATATTGTACTATAAGAAAATATATGATTCGAAGATAGTGATTTTATTTTACAATCTAATATGTTTATTTTTACTAGTCTATATACTCAACAAATAAAATTACATAACTTTGTAATTTAATTCATGCTTACATAATATGAATATTACACATAACACACATTATATGAGATTATTACATCGAAATACAATTACAAATACTTTTAGTAAAATAAGCCTATTGCTTCAGCACGCTGCGCTGTTATGTTTGGTTGTTTCATGCACACAAGCAGATATAGATGAGCCTGAAAAGCCTATAACTCCTGTGGTGCCAGTCATTGATATACCTATATCTGAGATCACAATCCCCGACGCAGGAGCAGGTTCCGCCACATTCACCACAAACAATTCATGGACAATCCAAACTAGCGATACCAAAGCCGCAGTTTCGTGGTTTGACGTCACCCCAAAAAGTGGCGATGCAGGTAGCAACACCTTAACAATAACCATAAAAGAATCAAACCCCAACTACGAAGATAGAAGTGCATATATTCATATTAAAAGCGGCGAACTAACCAAAACAATCACCGTGAGTCAAAAGAAAAAAGAGGCTATATTGGTGAGCAAAGATCGCTATGAGATTGAACCTTTGGGCGGTAGTTTCGCAGTTGAGGTTAAAAGCAATGTGTCATATCAAGTTGTGATCCCCGACGAATCCACTGCATGGATCTCGCATATAAGCTCTAAGAGCTTATCAACTTCCACAGAAAACTTCAGCGTTGCAGCTGGTTCTTTAGATGGCAAACGTGAAGGAATGGTGATTTTTGTAAGTGGAGCACTTAAAGATACAGTACACGTCTATCAAAGTCAATTAAACTGTATAATTCTGACCGATAAAACTATAAACATTAACGAGAAAACTCAGAATTTTCCAGTTGAACTTAAAACAAACATAGATTATGACATCAGTTTTATCGGCGGCGACTGGCTCCATCAAATTCAAACCAAAGCCATTCGAGTAGATCGTCAAACATTTATGGCCAACGAAAACACAAGTCACGACTTTCGTACAATGCAAGTCGTTTTCAAAGATCGCGCATCGTCACTCTCCGACACACTAACTGTGAGACAAGCGCAGAAAAATGCACTCATACTATCACAGAAAGACTTACACTTTAGCAACGAAGGTGGCATAGCAAGCATTGAACTACGCTCTAACATACAGTATGATATTATAATACCAACTGAGGCTACATGGATAACTAAGATAGAGAGTAAAGCTTTAGTTACTGATC
>JAVVZN010000044.1:0-8684 GCA_036650555.1 Rikenellaceae bacterium | reverse complement strand
CTCCCTAATGCTACTCGATAGCCACCCATGATCTTTTTCTCGGAGCTATCCCACATTATAAGTTGATGATATGTTGAGTCGTAGATGTCGGTGTCGAGGCTTTTTCCAGTGCCTTCACCAACCTGACGAAATGTTTGTTCGCGTAATATTGCTATCTCGTGCATTAGTATGGAAGAGTCGTTAGCACCTATAAAATAGATCTCAAAAGACGATGATGCAAACAAAAACGCACAGGGCTTTAATCTCTCTATCTCAGCGGCTAAATCGTCGTTGCTTGCTCTTTCTGCTAGCGGTTCAATAGCAGTTGTGTTCATGATGTGAGTCTTGCTTTCTGATATATATTTTAGCAAGTAGACATTATTTCGTATGTATGATGCAAATTTATCTTGTGTGGCAAGTTCCCTTTGAATCTTTAGTATGATAGGTGAGCCTATTGATATAGTAAATGTTTTGTTTTGTTTGTTGATCAACTCTAAAGGTAGCTGTAAGGTGCGTAATATTGGATGTATCTTGCCTGTAATGTGAAATAGCAAACTGTTTTTTCCATTAATATGGATTGGAACGATGGGGACCCCGGCCTTTTGTATGAATTTCATTATTGATTTACCCCAAGGCTTATCTTCAATATGGATGCTTTTTTGATATGTCGATACCTCTCCTGCCGGAAACACAATAAGAAGTCCACCGTTTGATAGGTGTTGCACTGCTTTTTTTATGCCCGATACATTTTTTGTACTTTGGGTATCGAATGGATTTACAGGTAGAAAAAAATTGGATAGCGTCTTTAACCTCATCAGTAAAAAATTCCCTAAGAATTTTGTGTCAGGACGAATTTTACCTATCATGTCTATTAATAGTATTCCGTCGAGTGCACCCATGGGATGATTGCAGACCACTATTGCAGCCCCACTTCGAGGTATGTTTTCTAAGCAGTTGTGTGGTGTGGTGTATGTTATGTTTAGTGATTTGAGAAAGTCGGAAGTGAAAGCAGTTCCAATTAGATGAGATGAGTTACGGTAATAACTATTGATAACATCCAATCCGAATGTGTTCATTGCCAAAGAAGATAGCATATCCATTGCGAAATTAGTGCTTTTAAATCCTAATTCTGCTTTTTTTATTAATTCTCCGCTCTTTTCCATGAAAAATTTTTTTTTGTAACTATCGTCACGTCTTATAAGTTACGAGTTTTATACGTGATGCTAAGTGTTTTAACTGATTTTTTTGATCAAATTATTGTGCAAATATAATAAATAACATGTACTTTTGCGGATGTTATCATAAATTATTAATTTTGCGATATTAATTTTGGGTATTGTAGTTTCTAGAATGGTTTTTGCAGATATACACAAATATATTTTAATGAAACACAAAAATCATATTACCTTAGAATCGGTTTTAATTTATTAATTTCGTTCTTTTCGGCTCTTTTTGCCCACTTTTCGCTCTATAAATCCTCATTTAGCTCGCTAAAATCGGATTTACAGAACAAAGCAGTAGTATTAGCAGGTTGTGGAGCAATGGATGGTTCTGAAATACACGAATCAACACTTTTGCTATATGCAATTCAAAAAGCAGGCGCAAAGTACGAGATCTTTGCCCCCAATCGAGAGCAGCGCGATGTAATGAATATTATTGAGGGTAGCCCTATGAATGAGAAGCGAAATGTGATGGTGGAGTCTGCTCGCATAGCTCGTGGTAAAATACGCGATTTGATGGAGCTTCGTGCATCTGATTTCGACGCACTTATCATCCCAGGTGGGTTCGGTGCTGCTAAAAATTTGTTTACCTTCGCCTACGATGGGTTGAATTTTAATGTTGAAAAAGATATAGAGGCTGTGGTATTGAATTTTAATGAGAGTAAAAAACCTATTGGCGCTATGTGTATTGCTCCTATGATGCTAGCTTCGGTGCTCGGTTCAAAACATGTTGAGGTAACACTCGGTCCGAAAAGCGAACTATGCTGCGATGTAGAAGATAAATTTGGTGCTATCGTTTCAGTCACTGGCACAAGCGGTGTGGTTGTAGATGAAAAAAACAAAGTGGCAACAACTCCTGCTTACATGTATGGCGATAATACAATTCTCGAAGTTGGTCGTGGCGCACAAAATCTTGTTGATGCAGTGTTGAAAATGATCTAATAATAATTAATTATATATATAATTTATGAAACTTTATTTTTCTGTTCTGCTAGTGTGTTTGGCTCTATTTTCTTGTAAGAGTGCTCCGCTAGTACAAAATTTTGATCGTCCTGTGAAGCTCTATAATGTTGAGTCGTTAGGCTACATCAACAAAAGCTATGCCGCAGTGGTGGAATCGGCCGAACAAACGTCGCTTGCATTTCAGATGGGTGGCGAAATCATCAAACTTACCGTAGAGGCAGGTGATGTGGTTCGTAAAGGGCAATTTATTGCATCGGTTGATCCTATTGATTATAGCTTGCAGGTTGATGCTGCAAAAGCTCAGTATGTCACAGCAGAGGCTGAAGTGGAGCGTTACAAACGTCTGCTTGAAAAAGATGCCGTGTCGCAACAACAATACGAGGCAGCAAGAGCAACTTATGTGTCGAGAAAATCGGCATACGAAAACAGTCTGCAAACATTGCAGAACACTCAAATTTATGCCCCTTTTACCGGTATCGTAGAACGCAAATTTGTTGATAATTATCAGCGTGTTCAGCCGGCAGCGCCTGTGATTAAGATCATCAATCCAGATAGCTTAGAGGTCACTTTCACAATCTCAACATCAGATGCAAAGCTTATTGCCTCACCACTTGTGGAATATTCTGTGGAATTTGACAACTACCCTGGGTTGAAATTTAAGGCAAAGCTAAAACGTTATATTGATGTGTCGGTAGATGGCGAGGGGTTCCCTATGATAGTTTCTATCACCGACCCAACATTCTCACCTAAATCCTACGATATAAAAGCTGGTTACACATGTAGCGTGCTTGCACGTATTGATAACCCAATGGCAAACGACATCGTGGCTGTTCCTCTAACCGCAATATATGCCTCAAAATCCGGAAACGATAGCTCTGTTTGGATCTATGATGAGAAGTCGGCTACTGTAAATTTGAAATCTGTGGAGTTAGGAGAGCTTTTTTCTTCCGACATGGTGGCTGTTAAAAGTGGTTTGTCGTTAGGCGAAAAAGTTGTTATTGGTGGGATCTATCAGCTTTCTGAAGGTCAAAAAGTTGAAGTGTTAAAATAGATATTTATGATACGTTATTCATTAGATAACAAAAGAGTTATATTCTTTTTCCTTGCAGTAATGCTAATTGGTGGTGTTCTGTCGTTTGGAAAACTAGGAAAAAAAGAAGATGCCCCTTTTGTAATTAAACAGGCTATGGTGTTTGTGCAATACCCAGGCGCATCAATCGAAGAGGTGGAAGAGAAGGTCACCACCGTTGTTGAGCGTAAGTTGCAAACCATGCCAAACATATACAAAATTACCAGCGATTCATATCAAGGTCTGGCAAAGATCCAAGTAGAATTGTTGCCTCAGACTCCTCCAAAGTCTATCCCTCAAATGTGGGATGTTCTTCGTAGGAAGATGTTAGATTTGCAAAACGAATTGCCTCAAGGTAGTCGCGTCGTTGTGAACGACGATTTTGGCGATGTCTATGGCATATATTTCGGTTTGGTGGCACATGAAGGGTTCGGTTATGAAGATCTTCGTAAATGGTCGCGCGAGATTGAACGTCAGTTATCAACTGTGAAAGGTGTGCAACAAGTTGCCATTTTTGGTAGTCAAGCACAGATGGTTAAGGTGTCGCTCTCTCTCTCTCAACTTGCCACTCTCAACCTAACTCCCGACGAAATATCTCGGATCATAGGTGCACAAAACAAACTTATTGATGCAGGCGAGCGTGCCGCAGGTGAATTACAAATAAAATTCTTTGCCGATGGCGTTTATCGTGACCTTAACGATATTCGTAATCAAGTTGTGTTGTCGTCGGCAGCAGGTCAAATAAGATTGGGTGACATTGCTGAAATATCGTTAGAATATATTGATCCACCACAAACAATGATGTTTGTCAATGGCGATAAAAGTGTTGGTATAGCAATATCTTCTCCTTCAACTATGGATGTGGTGCAGACAGGTAAAAATGTGTGGGCCAAACTTGATGAGATTGAGAAAACTATGCCAGTAGGGCTTGAGATAATGTCGCTATATGCAGAAGACAAAATTGCTAGTGAGGCAAATTTCGGATTTCTTATAAATCTTATTGAATCGGTGCTGATAGTGATATTTATATTGCTTATCGCAATGGGGTTCAAATCAAGTATTCTCATAGGTAGCTCGTTGCTCTTCTCGATAAGTGGCACGCTGCTCATCATGCAGTTTATGGGTGTCGGGCTTAACCGTACTTCGCTTGCAGGATTTATTATTGCAATGGGGATGCTGGTTGATAATGCTATTGTGGTCACTGACAACACGCGAAACAATCTCAAACGCGGGATGACACGTCGTGATGCTGTCATAAAAGGTGCATCGGCTCCTATGTGGGGTTTGCTTGGTGCAACTATGATAGCAGTGTTCTCTTTCCTTCCACTCTACATGGCTAAGGCTCCAGTGGCGGAGATTGTACAGCCTCTGTTTGTGGTTATTGGTGTGTCGCTTATGCTTAGTTGGTTGCTTGCACTTTCGCAAACCACAACTTTTGCAATGTTCATATTTAAGGAGAAAGGCAAAGACGAAGAGATTGAAGAGCTCTACACCGGTAAGTTCTACACTCTATTTGAAAAGATGTTACGCAAATTGATAAAGAGGCGTTTTATTACCATTTCCAGTATGGTGGTATTGCTCGTCTTGTCGTTGTATGTCATGGGGACTATGCCTCAGAACTTCTTCCCAAATCTAGATAAAGAGTATTTCAGAGCAGAAATTTTCATGCCTAACGGCTACAACATACGTCAAACTCAAGCTCGTTCATCTGAGATAGAGCAGTGGTTGAGAGCTCAAAAGAGTGTGAAAACAGTGTCGGTTGCCATTGGATCATCGCCTCCTCGTTATTACCTTGCTAGCGGTTCGTTTGGTCCGATGCCAGGTTACGCTTCAATATTGATAGAACTCGAAACAAAAGATTCAACGGCTGTGGTGGAAGATCGTTTCAACACCTATGTGCGCGAAAAATATCCAGATTTGATTATTAAATCGTCGTTATTTAAGGTGTCACCAGTTCCAGAGGCAACTATTGAGATAGGTTTCACAGGTGAAAATATTGATACCCTAACGCATTTAACAAATCAAGTTAAAGATATTATGCGTAGCGATAGTCTAGTGGATCAGGTTCGCGATAGTTGGGGTAATAAAATTGCATATCTTATACCGGAATATTCTGTGCAGAATGGTGATCGACTAGGTGTGTCGCGTCAGATGGTGGCGCAAAGCTACTCTATGATAAACAATGGATTGCTTGTTGGAATGTATGGTAAAGATGATATGTATATCCCAATAATGTTACAAAGTAACAGTAGTAGTGAGTTTAATCTAAACGATGTTGGTAATGTTCCAATCATTGCACCCGGTGGCCACTCTTTCCCTCTTAGTGCTGTGACTTCAAAAATCGACTACAAATACAACTACTACTATATGCGCCGTTTTAATCATTCGCGTGTAATGTACGGACAATGCGAGCCAAAACGTAATGCAAATAGTGTGGCTGCGTTCAACCGTATTTACGAGCGAGTACAAAACGAAGTGAAAGTGCCAAACGGATATAAGCTAGTGTTTAAAGGGGAGCGTGATAGTCAAGATGAGTCGAACAATGCTCTTGCTGCAAATCTACCGATCACCTTTGTGCTTATGTACATCACACTGCTGTTCCTATTTAGAGGCTATAAAAAACCACTTGTGATTCTTGCCATGATTCCACTCATATTTATTGGTGTGGTGCTAGGGCTTGTGATCTCAGGTAAGATGTTCGACTTCTTCTGTATATTGGGTGTGCTCGGATTGATAGGTATGAATATCAAAAATGCTATTGTTCTGGTGGATCAAATATCGGTAGAGATGAACAACGGTCTACCACCTCTTGAGGCAGTTGTCAGCTCGGCTAAATCACGTTTGATACCAGTGGTTATGGCATCTGGCACAACCATACTTGGTATGTTCCCACTTCTTACCGATGCAATGTTTGGTGGTATGGCTGCAACCATAATGGGTGGCTTGTTTGTGGCAACACTTCTAACCATGTTCATTTTGCCAGTTACTTATGCTATTGCATTTAAAATTAAATCGGTTTAAAAACGGTTTAGATTTATAAATATCGTTATTTTGCCCCAGTTTTCGCCTTATAAATTCTTATTTAGCTTGCTAAAATCGGATTTTCAGAACAGAAACTAGTACAAAAATAGCTTCGATAACAAATTTAAACAGCTCCTAAGTATGTTTAATAAAAAAGAAGAAAAATGAAAACAACAATTATTGTAGATAATATCCGCTGCGGTGGATGTTCTAATTCAATTCATAAATCATTGGCTGCATTGACTGGAGTGTTTGGTGTTGAGGTAGATATCCCAGAGGGAAAGATAACCATTCAGCACACCGATGAGCTGCCACGAGAGCAGATGACAGCCAAGCTACTCTCAATGGGCTATCCCGAAGTAGGAACAGCAAAAGGCTTTCAAGCGGTAAAGGCCGGAGCAACCTCACTTATGAGTTGTGCGATCGGCAAAATCACCAAGTAGCTGTTTGAAAATTTATACCGACGGCAGCAGAAAAAATTAAAACTGTTTCGATAACAAATTTAAACGACTTTTAAAATTATACCTCTAAAGCTATATTCTGTACACTTTGTGGATGCCTTTTATTTTTTGTAGGCTGTAAATTATGGTGTCGATGTAGCCGATTGAGGTTACTTCTAGGGTGATTACGCCGCGGATATGATCAGATTCGTAGCTCATGTTCATGCCACGGAGGTTTATTTTTAGCTCTTTTAGAGCATCGCGAATGCTGTGTTCTAAGCCTATCACATCGTCGCTGATGATCGAGAGTTTGGCGATGAAAGCACCATCGGGTGGAGAGTCATTCCATCGGGCAGGTAGTATTCTGTATGCGAAACGCTCACGTAGGCGTGCAGCATTCACACAGTCGCTGCGGTGTATGGTAATGCCATTCATCACTGTAACAAACGAAAAAATATCATCGCCATAGATTGGATTACAACATTTTGCAAGTTTGTAGTCAATGCCTTTTTGATTGTGGTCGATGATCAGAAAATCTCCTTTTTTATCTTTCGCACGTTTCTCTTTGGGCACTCTCTCTTCTGTGGTACGAAGTATGTTCTCGCCTGCGGTGTGACGTAGAAGTAGCTCTTTGATCTCAGTCATCTGCACTTTCTCATCGGCTATCATATCCAAAAATTCTTTGCCATTTTTAGATTTATAGTAGCGTGTAAGCAGAGTTATGGCTTCGTCGATATGGATGTTGGCTTTCCAGTTTTTTATCTTTCGTTCGAGCTCCTCACGTCCGAATATAGAACGTTTTGCCTCCTCTTCACGTAGGAATGCCTTGATACGATTTTTGGCTTTTGATGTTATTGCAATATTGAGCCAACTCGACTTTGGCTTTTGATTTTTCAGCGTGGTGATCTCAACCAAATCACCGTTTTTTAGAACATCTTTTATTGTTACATTCTTATGGTTTACCTTGCCTCCTGTGCATTTACAACCTAGAGCAGTGTGTATGTCGAATGCAAAATCTAGTATTGTTGATCCTACTGGTAGCTTGCGTAAGTCGCCGTTTGGTGTGAACACTAGTATCTCTTTGTCGGTCCCTTCAAAGGTGGCGCCAAGGTTCTGTGTGGTGGAGCCGATGGTTATGCCCTCAACTACTTCGCGTAGCTGTTTAAGCCATGTTTCGCGGCTGTTCTCTTCAACACCTTTGTAGCGCCAGTGAGCAGCTATGCCTTGCTCGGCAACCTCATCCATGCGTAACGAGCGTATCTGAACTTCAACCCATCTGCCATTGTCGGTGACAACAGTGGCATGTAGGGATTCATAACCGTTGGATTTCGGAATGGAGATCCAATCGCGCATACGTTCCGGATTGGGTTTGTTGAAATCGGTTACGATGGAGTAGGCATGCCAACATAAACTTTTCTCCTCTTCTTGTGGGCAGTCGATCACTATTCTGATAGCAAAAACATCGTAGACCTCCTCAAATGTCACCTTCTGCTTTTTCATCTTTCTCCAGATGGAGTAGATAGATTTTGTACGTGCTTTTATTGTGAATTTAAGATTGTCGGCGGTTAGCTTGTCGATGATAGGCGCTGAGAAAGCGGTGATAAACTGCTCTCGCTCAGTGGCCGATGTTTCAAGTTTGTTGCTTATCTGAGAGTAGTCGTCGGGTTCAAGATAGCTGAGTGCAATATCTTCTAGCTCCGATTTTATTTTATAAAGCCCTAGTTTATGAGCGATTTGAGCATATATATTTAGCGATTCCCATGATTTCTTTGTGCGTTTGGTGTCGGGAAACATGGCTAGTGATCGCATGACCTCTAGTCTGTCGGCAAGTTTGAGTAGTATGATACGTGGATTCACCGAGTACGACACTATCAATTCTTGAAAATGACCTACTTGTTCTATTTGTGATTTTGTCTCTACCGATGATATATCATTCATGCCGCGAAGCACTTGTGCGCACTCTATCCCAAAATCAGTTTCCACCTCAGAAAG
>JAVVZN010000043.1:0-8712 GCA_036650555.1 Rikenellaceae bacterium | reverse complement strand
ATTAGACCATGTTGCTCCATTGTCAGAGGAGGTGATCATATATAACATTGATTTTCCAGTGGTATCAGAATCGGTAAGATTTCCATAGCCAAAAAAGTATGCCACAAGCATATTGGCTGCATTTCGATTAAGGTGTACATAAATTATTGGCGACGACGTATTGTGTTTTAGATCTTTAAATTTCGACCAATCTTTTCCATTGTTGCTACTTGTTGATATACGAAGTTTCCCGCTATCCGATGATACCATCACTCCGTCCATTCGTCTAGGAGGAAAATATACAGCAGAAAGAGCAGGTTTGATACTGTCGGCTAAGTTTATAGGTGATGCCTCATGTTCAAATGTTCTTATCTTAGAAAACATACCAATAACTCTAATGCTGTCGTTGCTAACATAAACAATATTGGCACGTCGAAAACCTTTCACTAGAGAGTAATGCAACACATCTTCTTCTGAGCTGCTAACAACTTTATGTAGATTATTTTTTATATCGTTCGATATATCAATATACGACTCTGCATGTTGAGCCGCCACGGTATATGGAAAAAATAAAATTAATAATAGTATAATTATCCTCATAATTAAGTAGGAGTAAAAAATTAATGCAATATTTTAATAAGCAGAATTTTGGACAGTTTTAGTGGTTGTTTTGACCTCTTTTGGGCGCTTTAGTCATTTCTGATCCTCGATTTAGCCCGTAAAATTTTTGGATTTAAGATGCCAAAATCACTGGAAATAGTTTTGAAATGAAGCGCCAATAATTTCTAGTATCTCTTTTGCGTTATTGGATGGTTAAGATTGTGTTTGGATATTATAGTCCCATTCTCCAATTCAATAATTCCAAATTTAGCTCGAATTATAGATTTCAACAATGTTTCATCTGCGTTGTACACCTCAAAATCTGTTCTGTCGGTTAGTTTACATAATATATTTGTGAGCCAAATAATATTGTGCCGTGTAACAAATATTGGTGTTATCCTATGTTGGTCACAATATAATATTGATTCTTTTAAGTTTTCACTAATGTTTGGCGATATATTCTTGTCGTTTATCACAAATAGTGCTATATGTTTTTGCGATAATAATCTTTGTGTAACATCATTCTTCTCTCTATCAAGAATATTGAAAGATGATATTTCAGGGGTAAAACCTCTCTTTATAAGCTCTGTTTTTGTGTCTATGTATTCCCACTTAGTGTTGTCGTGCCATGTTGTGTCTTCTAAAGAAAATTCTTTTTTAGATCCGTCAGCAATATTTTTGTAGATGAGAGTGGTTTTGTATTGATCTTGCTCAGCACCTATTGGTATGGTCATCGCCTGAGGAATATTAACTCCTATTTTGTACGGAAGAAAATCTATAAACGGCAGATAAAATATGGCATAAATGGGTATAAACGATGCACCCGCCACTATTGCCACAAATTTAGTGAATATCTTTATATCTCTATTTATCCAATTCATTGTTTTGACACTAACAATAAATGGAATTGATATTATGATTGCTATGATATTTTTTATAAGTGTTTCTCCGTTACTTAATTTTATTGCATCGCCGAAACAACCACAATCTTCCACTGGATTGATAAAGAATATCACAATAGTGAGCAGTGAGAAGAACGTTAAAAACACAACAGCAAGCCATGCCGATATTTTTTTATAAAATCCGAACAATAATGCAATCCCCAATATCAGTTCTATCGACGATAGTAGCACAGCCATATATATAGCAAAATCTGAGAGCCATTCCACTTTAAAAGCTATGAAATATTCTCCAAATTTAATTGCGCTACCTTGAGGATCTACACTTTTTACAAAACCAGAAAAAACAAATAATAATCCTATGATTATCCGTGATATGACTGGTAGACATCGTTTCATTATAATAAATACTATTTTTTACCTATCCAAGTTAGTTTATGCCATATTCCTTCTAATGGACCGTAGCGATGTGATGCCATCCACCATATAGAAAAACGGTATTGCAAATATAATAAAACTATACCTAAAATAAAACTATATGTTATTCCTAAGTATTGATATAATCCAAATCCCCATCCATAATACAACATTGACCCGATCATAGATTGCATAATATAGTTTGAAAGGCTCATTTTTCCAAAAGGTGCAAGTTTTAAAAGCAGTTTTTGGTAGCTTGTTTTATAGAAGATTAGAGTTATGCCCGATACTAAAACCAACATAAATGCAAAAGAACTCAGTGATTTAACAATCAGAAGTAGTGGTGTGAGCATGGCTTTGTTCTCCACAAAACTAGGGATCACAGATCTCAATCCATGTAGAGGGAAGAAACATATCATAGCTATGATTATGATTTTTATATGCAGACGAGTGTTCGACTCTGTGTCGTAGAATATTTTATGACGACCAGCTAAGAGTCCGAGCATAAATAGCGATGCTGTTTGGAAAAATCTACCGTTGTCCCATGCCCAAGTCAGGCTTGCTATCTGTCCATCATAGAGGTTCATCTTCATTGTCTGCCAGAAAGTCCCATCGGGTAGCACTTTATAGGCATTTGCAAAGTATATAGATGAAAGAGCCTCGCTCGGAACAAAATCAGGATTCATGGCGGCGTATATCACCTTATACCATTCGTAGGGTTGTAGCATGCAAATTACAGCGATAATTAGCACAGTCTTACTCTTGAATGGATTGACTCCAAGCAGTGTCACACCTAGCAATGCGTAGAGCACCAACACCTCTGCGGTGAAAAAAGCAGCGTTTAGATTGCCCCACATAAGAAGTAGTAGAAGTCGCCACACAAACCTCCATCCGAATTTTTTTCCTTTTTTCTTTTGATTATCGTTCTGAATAAAAAAGCTAAATCCAAATAGCAAAGCGAATATAGCATATGATTTACCTGCGAATATAAAGAACATTGAATCCCAGATTGTGGTGTCGAAGAATCTCAGTAGTTCACAATTAGGATCGGGAAATCTATAAAAGTTAAAGTGTTCAATAGAGTGCAATAAAAATATGGCACCTACTGCCACGGCTCTTAGCACATCGGCAACATCAATTCGTTTGTTTGGGCTTAGCGAAGTCTGCATCAAAAATTATTTTTTTAGGAAGTAACGTATAAGGTTCGTAACACCATACACAAGTGTGGTGATACCGAAAATTAAAATTAATATAGCTTCTGCAAAGGTAAACGGATTTATTATAATTACAATCCCTGCAAGTAGAATTAACGATGGAATCAAATACACCACTCCTTTTATTGCTCCGCCTGCGCGATTAATTTGTATCATGGCATAAATTTGACTTGCTCCTCCTATAAATAGTGCAACGCCAAGTAATATCATTAGTATTTTCATGAAAAAAACCGGAAATATCATGAGTAAAATACCAAATAATAGTGATATGAAACTCTCAATAGGAAACATCTTATTCACTCCGGGGTTTCGACGTTTGAAATCGTAGTGCGACAAAAGCGAAACACAACTTAAAACTATAAATGAGGCTCCGATAAAAATAACCAAATATTGTAACACAATATTTGACCAAAATGTAAGTATAACACCAATAGCAATTGTTATAATGGCATGTAATAGAGAAGGACGATATTTCTCTGCAATTTTAATTGTTTCCATATTTATTAATTTTAGTATTATTGACTATTATTGAACTGGTAAAAATACTACTCCTTTTCCATCTGTATCTTTAAACGATAAGAAAAGATTGTTGTTATTTTCTTCATTTCCGAAATTTATTGTGAATGGAATAGCGTTTTTGCCATCCAATATAAGCACTCCAGAGTCGTCATACATGCGAGCCCAACGACCTTTTATCGCTTTAGATTTTGATGTCATGCAGTATGTGTAGCTATCCAAAAGTGTTAATGTGTCGGCATTTGCAGCTGCATAAGTTCTGTTTAGTTTTGTAGGTGCACACGATTCGGTCATGTTAAAACCAATAAAATCAGTCACTACCACAGCCGATTTCTCAGCAGAGTAGAAGCCCTTTAGTGTGCAAAGAGCGGCTGTGTTATCGTTGTTCAACCTACTATACTGTGTTGTTATCTTCACCATCTGCTTAGATTCCAAGGTCATCAATTTTGATGTTGCACAATCTGTAAAATAAGGGGTAGTGCCCTGCAATGTAAATTCTCCAGAGAAAAAACATTTTGTGGTGTCGATAGTTTTTGTGTCGTATGAAAATGCCGATCCACCTTTACCGCATCCTATGACAGTAAAAGTAAGTAGTAAAAAAGATAGTAGTCTGTATATCATATTATTACATTTTATTGCCACATAAGTAACTCACAATATCCATTTGTTTCTTGCCTGCAATTTGTATGTTTTTCAGCAGCACATATCCATCTTTGCATGCCACTTTAACAAAAGTTCTGTTGTCGGTCACCACCTCACCTATTGCTCTATTGTGAGGAGTGAACTCAATATTTACCTCATATATTTTCATCGAAAATTGATCGCCGTATGCCCCTTTGAAATCAGTCCATGCCGTAGGATATGGCGATAATCCTCTCACAAAATTAAAAATTGTTCTGCAATCATTGTTCCAATCTATCTTGCATGTTTCTTTGAAAATTTTAGGTGCTCCTCGCATTTGGCTGTTTTCTCTTTGTGGTTTTAGCTTTAGAGTTTCAGAGGCTATCTGTTTCACACTCTCTTCCACCAGTTGAGCCCCAACATTCATTAGTTTGTCGTGCAATGATTTGAAGTTGTCGCTCTCTTCGATTTTCACCTCTCTATAATCTATTATGTCACCAGTGTCAATCTGCTCGTCAAGCATAAAAGTTGTGACTCCGGTAGTGGTGTCTCCATTTATCATAGCCCAGTTTATCGGAGCCGCACCGCGATAGTCGGGCAGTAAAGAGCTATGTAAGTTGAAGGTCCCATATCTAGGCATGCTCCAAACAATTTTTGGCAACATTCTAAATGCCACCACAATACCAAGATCAGAATTTAGAGCCTTTAGGTTTTCTATAAATGTTTCGTCTTTCAATTTTTCTGGTTGTAGTATTGGCAACCCCACACTTACTGCATATTTTTTAACGGCACTCTCTCCCATTTTTTGTCCGCGACCAATAGGCTTATCTGCCATAGTAACAACTGCAACTATATTATATCCATTGTCGTATAGATGTTTTAGTGGGGTAACCGCAAATTCTGGTGTACCCATATATACTATTCGTAAGTTTTTATCCATTCTTTTTTATTAATGATGTTCTTAAGAAGCTGTTTCTTAGAAGCTGTTTTAATTTATTAATTTATTATTATGTTTTTATTATCTAACTAACGCATTATAAATGACAAACAAAAGCAATAAAATGCGTATTAAGCTTATGTTAGTTCAAAGGTATATATTTTTTTTTGATTTATTAAATTATTACTTTTGTAAATATAGCAAGAGGGCTCTATCGCTGCATAAATTTATTATGAAGAGGAAAGTCCGAGCAACACAGAGCGCCATTCTTTTTAATTGAAAGATTTTCGTGAGGGAATAGTAGCGCAGAAGAAAATAACCGCCTGTTTTTTCAGGTAAGGGTGAGAAGGCGGGGTAAGAGCCCACCGAATCGACAGTGATGTTGGTTGCCGTGCGCATAATGGGTTGCAAAACCACATATACCAATGTTTGAGGGCTGCTCGCCTGAGTTGGAGGGTAGGTTGCTTGAGGCTATGGGTGACTTTAGCCCTAGATAGATGATAGGGAGTCTACGAAAGTAGATTACAAAACTCGGCTTATACCTCTTGCTTTTTTTAACACTTCTTGCTTTTTGTTACATTAGGTAGCAAATTAAAACAGCTTCTTATGAAAGAGATAAAATTGAATTTAAAGCCAGACTACGAAGGTTGCGTGGAGGCCACTCTTCTTCACAGTAAATCAACCACCATTGCCGTTGGTGCTGTGCTTTATGTTCATGGTTATATAGATTATTTCTTTCAAAATCATGTAGCAGAGTTTTTCAACTCGCATGGCTATGATTTTTATGCCTTAGATCTTCGTAAATATGGGCGTTCTTATCTTCCAAATCAGCATTTTAACTATTGTCGTGATCTATCTGAATATTTTGAAGAGATCACACGTTCAATAAATATAATTACCGACAACAATGCTCTCTTAAATCTTACGCTGCTTGCTCACTCCACAGGCGGTTTAATCGCAGCTCTTTATGCGTCGAGAGGTGAAGCACGTAGCAGAATAAAAATGTTGATTTTGAATAGTCCATTTTTTGAACTCAACTCTACATGGATAAAACGCAATGTATTTGTGCCTATTGCTGCATGTATATCAACTATTTGTCCTTATGCAAAGAAGAAAAACGAACTTTCACTACACTATTTCGACTCCATACACAAAAGCAGAAAAGGTCAATGGGATTTCAACACCGACTACAAACCACGCGATGGAGTTCCTCTCTATTTTGCATGGTTAAAAGCCATAAAAAAGGGTCAAAACGAATTGAAACGAGGGTTAAATATAACTATTCCGGTAGTAGTTTTAACTTCCGATAAATCGTCGAACCCTCAGAAGTGGGATGAAATAGCCACTCAATCCGACACAGTATTGAATGTAAAAGCAATCGAGAAAAACGCTGCAAAACTTGGTACGAACATCATCTATCACCAAATTCCAAATGCGCTACACGATGTGTTTCTGTCGCGTAAAGCAGTGCGTGATGAAGCTTTAGCATACTGTTTAGAAAAAATGTAGTCGTCGTGGCAACTTTCATGTTATTCATTACAAGTGCTCATTTCGCTTTTTATGAACGTTTCTGGTTTTGATCTCTATATTTCTGCTGAATAATCTCAGATATTTTCACGCCTTTTATCTTGCTTTCTAGCCATGAAATAATATCAAGATAGAAGAAAGGACGTCGTTCGTATGGGTGATCTTCTAAAGGTTTTAGTTTCTCGTATAGCTTTGTAAGCTCTTTTTTGAACTCCGATGCGTAGTAGGTGTTCATCTTTTTCAAGAATGTGATTATCTCCTTTTGTGCTGAGTGCATGTCGTTCATGCGTATGATATATGCGTACACACTTTTGATCTGATAATCAATGTTGTAGTCTTGATTCGACTCATACGATGCGATAAGATTAAGTATTCTAGCAAAACATTGAATGTCGAGTCTAACACGTGAATCTCGCGAGGCAATAATTTTCTGAAGATATTTTATACAATCAATATAATCTTCGTTCCCAAAATAAAGACATGCAATTTTGTAGTAGAACATTATTTTGTAGTGTCTGTCTATGTTGTTGCCATATTGTGCTAGAAATGACTTTATTTCTGGTATGATTTTCACGCCTGTTTCAAAATTACCCTCCATGATAAAGATGTTTATCTTATTGAAGTAGTAAGGCAAACGCGAAAGGATAATGGAGTGAGTATTAACGGAAAACATGTCGTAGATAATTTTTTGGTATGTATCTACTGCCAGCACAAGGCGATCTCTGTTGCGCATCAAAAACAACATCTCCATGCTCCTAGAATAGCATTTCAAATATAGATCATAGTATAAAGGACGCATCTGCGGCTGAGAATCAAACAGATTGGTCACTTTTTTTGCATATTTATAACATCCTAGAAAGTCGTATTGGATATATGTGTACCACATATATGCTTGATAGTAATTGATCTTTTCTAAGAATGTTAGGGGTTTGTCTTTGAATTTGTCGAGTTTAGGTTTGAAAAAAGTACGCACAAGCTGTAAGTCGCGTTCACTGCGCACATATCCTAGTTTTAGATATAGGCTGTAAACTTGAATAGAGATGTTCGATAGATCGTTTGTGTTGTCAATCAATGCACACAATTCGCCTGTTTGTCGGCTTAGCTGTTCGGCTCTCGACGAAACCGAACGTGTGATATGCAATATCTCAATGCTCTTCTCAAATTCCACAATTTCAAGAGCGCATGTGATTTGTTGATAGTCAAGCGCACTCTTCTTTGCTTTATCCAATATTTTAAGGCTCTGTCTGTATAGTCCTTTATCGTATAAAATCCTTGCAAAATCTATCTGTTCACGAAGTTCTATCGACACACTATGACGGCTGTTGATAAGACGTACGCTTACTAAAATTTGTTTATAAAGATGTGCTTTGGTATTTGGAAGCTGACGTTTATCAATTCCTGTTTTTCTAAGAATTTTATTTTCATCATATTCTGTAAGAGAATCTATTGTGTCAAATAAAGATATGAAGTTAGCATCTGTATTTCCAGCCTGACGCAACGCATAAAGTTTAAAATTACGTTTTTCTGCTTTCGTAAGGCTTTTTATAAATTCAAATAAGTTGTCTTGTTTGCTTATACTCTTTGACATTGCGCGTGTTGTTGTATCACATTACATTAAATTATATACAAATATACGAAAATTTATCTAAATTTATTATCTTTGTATGATATTAACGTATTAAACGATATTTTCAGCTATCTTAATCAGTTAGTTATTAATGTCGTGTAACTAAATGAATAGTATGATTGATAATTCAAGATATGCTCAAAGAGGAGCATCAGCGGGCAAAGAAGAGGTTCATAACGCAATCAAAAACGTGGATAAAGGATTATATCCTAAAGCTTTTTGCAAAATTCTTCCAGATATTTTCACAGGTAGTGCAGACTATTGTCTTGTGATGCACGCCGATGGTGCCGGCACAAAATCTTCGTTAGCCTACACCTATTGGAAACAAACTGGCGATATGTCTGTTTGGAAAGGAGTGGCGCAAGATGCTGTTGT
>JAVVZN010000042.1:0-8739 GCA_036650555.1 Rikenellaceae bacterium | reverse complement strand
TGCCATTCATCACTTTATCACCCTCTTGCACCACTGCATCTGTTCTTGTAAATGTCATTGATGCACGTTTACCTTGATATTCAAGACTCATTACAAATGGGGTTTTAGCGATGTTGATAACAACACCATTGTCGTCATGAAATACGAATGATGATGGACTAGTAACATCAGATATTGTACCTATCGCTGTCCAATATACCTCTGCATCTTTCTTGCATGATGAGAACAAAAGAAGTGTAAACATTGCAAGCACAGGAGCTAAAAATTTAATTTTTTTCATGGTTCATTATTATGTTTAGTATTATTTTAAATTGTGTTTAATTTATTATGTGGTTGAATATCTTTAACTTTGAAGCAATGCCTTTTCAAGAACATCATGCAATGTTGCCACATAGTGCACCGTTATGCCACTCAAATAATTTTTATTAATGTCCAAAATATCTTTCTCATTCTCTTCACTAACAATAACATCAGTTATTCCAGCACGTTTTGCAGCTAAAAGTTTTTCTTTCAATCCACCAACAGGCAGCACTTTACCACGTAATGTTGTTTCGCCCGTCATAGCCAAACGCTCTTTGACTTTACGATTAGCTAACAACGATACTAGAGAGGTTACCATAGTGATACCAGCAGAAGGTCCATCTTTTGGAATTGCGCCTTCAGGCACATGAATATGAATGTCGTGCGACTCAAAGAAATCTGCATCTATTCCATACTCTTCACAATGAGATCTCACCCAACCGAGTGCAATTGATGCCGACTCTTTCATCACATCGCCAAGGTTTCCTGTGATAACAAGAGCACCCTTACCTTTGTTTATGCTAGATTCAATATATAATATATCGCCACCTACTTCGGTCCAAGCCAAACCTGTGACAACTCCAGTGAAATTGTTTCCCTCGTAAAGATCATATTTGTATTTTTGAACACCTAAGATTGTTTCCACCTCAGTGAGCGAAATATCAGCTTTAAAACGCGTTTCCAACCCAATCTCTTTTGCACGAAAACGAGCTATCTTTGCAATTTGCTTATCGAGTAGACGCACACCCGATTCACGAGTGTAGTCTGAGATGATCTTTTGAATTACCTCATCGTTAATCTTCAACTGACGCGAGGTCAGACCGTGCGCCTCCAGTTGTTTTGAGATCAAATGTCGGTGAGCTATTTCTATCTTCTCCTCCATTAAGTAACCCGAAATATTTATCATCTCCATTCTGTCACGCAGTGCAGCAGGGATATTTGAAATATTGTTTGCCGTTGCAATAAAAAGTACTTTCGATAGATCATATTCGGTATCGAGGTAGTTGTCGTGGAAAGATGAGTTTTGCTCAGGATCAAGCACCTCTAAAAGCGCCGATGAAGGATCGCCTTGAACACCAATACTGACTTTGTCTATCTCGTCGAGTACGATGACAGGATTTGATGATCCGCACTTTTTGATGGTTTGGATAATACGACCTGGCATAGCACCAATATACGTTTTGCGATGACCACGAATTTCAGATTCATCGTGCAAACCGCCTAAAGAGATCCGCCCAAACTTACGACGCAACGATTTTGCAACCGACTTACCAAGCGATGTTTTACCAACCCCCGGAGGTCCGTATAGACAAAGTATTGGAGATTTAAGATCACCTTTAAGCTTTAATACAGCAAGATGTTCGATTATACGTTCTTTCACCTCTACTAATCCAAAGTGATCTGCATCTAAACGCTTTTGAGCATGATTTAAATCAAGGTTATCTTTGGTGAGGTAATTCCATGGAAGATCAAGTAGCAGTTGAAGATAGTTCATCTGAACAGAGAACTCAGCCATGGCAGGATTCATGCGCTCCAACTTAGATATTTCTTTGTCGAAAAGCTCAGAAATTTCATCTCTCCATTTCTTCTTTTTTGAAGCCTTGATCATGTCGTTTATCTCACGATCACCTGGATCACCACCCAATTCTTCTTGTATGGTGCGAAGTTGTTGCTGAAGGAAAAACTCTTTTTGTTGATTATCGAGATCTTTCTTTACCTTTTGCTGAATATCGTTTTTCAAACGCAATAATTGCTGCTCTTTGATAAGTATCTCAAAGAGTAGTTGTGCTCGCGTTTGCAAGCTAGGAGCCTCTAAAAGCTGCTGACGGAACGCGTCGTTGAACTCTATGTTTGAACAGATAAAGTTTATTATACCACGCTTACTATCAATGTTTTTGATAGCAAATGTTGCTTCTTTAGGAATAGAGTTAGAAAGAGATATTATATTTATAGCAATCTCTTTAACAGCCTCTATCAAAGCATCAAATTTGACATTGTCTTTTTGAGTATCTGCATCGCGCAACACTCTTACCTCTGCTTTTAAGTAGGGTTCAGTTGCAATGTATTTTTCAATTTCTATTTTCTCTGCGCCATGAAGAATCACTGTGTAACTTCCGCCTGGCATCTCCAAAACTTTCAGAATTTTTGCAGCTGTGCCAATAGAATAAAGATCAGAAGGCTCAGGGTTCTCTATATTTATATTGGTTTGGAGAACAGTACCAATATATCCACCCTTTTTTTCTACCTCCTTTATCAAGGCTATTGATTTTGCACGCCCAACCGTTATTGGAGTGATTGTGCCAGGGAACAACAATGAACTACGCAAAGCAAGAATACCCAATACACTAGGAATGTTTTCGCTCGTCGTTTCTTCATTATCGCAACCAAGCGGGATAATTTGACTTTTAAAATCAACCATATCCGATACTTGTGATAATTCTTCTATAAAATTATATTTTTTTCTCATATTCTTAAACTTAAAAATCAGACTATATATTAATAATATAGCTTTATTATCAATATATTATGCGTAAAATAGCATATATCTAATCGTGTACCAAACTACAAATATAGTTAAAATTATTATTTATTCAAAACGACAATCTAATTCATATATTGTACATTATTACTGTTAAATAAAAATTAAACCACAAAATACTGAAAACGACCAATACAATTTCAGTAAGCTATTTATTGTTGTCAGATAAAATTCCAAACGTAATGAGTGATCGTTTGCCTTACTTTTATTTAGTCATCGCTTAAAAAGTGCCGTAGGATTACTTTCCACGGAAACGGCACACATTTCACAGATTTTGAGAGTTAATTTATTGAATAGTAGAGTGTTTATGAGTTTTTCAGCGACGACTAATTAGATTGGATATTGCGTAGAGAGGATAGACATCAATACTACCTCCTGTGATCAAGAAAATTCGTAAACGATTGAGCAATTTCTCGTGCACAGGACCAAACAGAGGCTCTGAGGGTGATGCTGTTCGGTATGCCTCGACAAGCATATTTTCACCCATAGCACCTAAAAATTCCTCAAAGCTAAACGGGTACATAAACAGATGCCTGACACGTCCAACTCCATAAGAGGTGATCTCCTCTAATGCAAATTCCCAAAGTGACCCTGCTGTGACCAAGTGCAATTCGGGGTATTTTTCATAGAAGTAACGCAATTTAGAAATAGCTGGTATGCAGCTCTGTATCTCGTCAAAAAAGAGAAGCGTTTCACCCGGTATAATCGGAGTGTCGTACAAGAAAGAGAGCTGACGGCATATCTCTTGTGGAGATAGAGATTTCTCAAAGAGAGCCTTAACATCTTCATTTTCATCGAAGTTTACTTCAACGAAGTATTTGAATTGCTTGCCAAGTTGCCTGACAGCAGACGATTTACCTACCTGTCTGGCTCCTCGAAGCATCAGTGTTTTCCGATCACTACTTGCTGCCCACTCCTGTAAGCTCACATCTATCAAACGCTTAATATATTGGTTTTCAATGCTCATAATAGTTATTATTAAAATATTCAATGCAAATACAACACATAAATCGTAATTATTCAATGCAAAGATGTTGATATTTTCGTGATTACTCAATGCAAATAGCCAAACAAACATCCATTCTCAATTAGAAACTCACACCGAATTGAATACCTAACGTTACCAAAAGGTTGAAATAAAAATTCAAATAGCTTCTTAAAACCATGCCTTACCCCTAAGAGAAACCATAGGAGCTGCGCGGCAGCTCCCGAAAACACTCTAAGAGTGTTTTCGTTTTTTGAAGCACTGAAAGTGCGTACTTTTTTCTTAAAAAAGTATAAATTATTATTGATGGCTTAGATAAAAATTTCCAAGCTCCCTAGTGTATGATATGTTATAAGAAAAAGTAAATCAAATGATTACATACTACATTTGAAATTTTTATCAGACAACAATAAATAGCTTTTTTATTGTGATTGCAACTATTACTATTTTTTTATACCTTTGCTGCTAAGCTGTGACGTATGCTCCGCATTAAAAGCTATTAAAACTTTAAAAATTATATAATTAGTTATGGAAATTCCAGCAAAATACGATCCTTCTACATGTGAAGATAAGTGGTATGACTATTGGTTAAAAAATGATTATTTCAGCTCTATTCCCGATAAGAGAGAACCTTACACTGTGGTTATTCCACCACCAAACGTAACAGGCGTATTGCATATGGGACACATGTTGAACAACACCATTCAAGATGTGCTTGTTCGTCGCGCCAGAATGAAGGGGTTCAACGCTTGTTGGGTTCCAGGAACCGATCACGCCTCAATTGCAACTGAGGCTAAAGTGGTTCAAAAACTGAAAGCCGAAGGAATAGACAAAGCCGACCTTACTCGTGACGAGTTTTTGGCTCACGCATGGAAATGGAAAGAGAAACACGGCGGCATCATACTCGAACAGTTAAAAAAACTAGGAGCATCGTGCGACTGGAAACGTACAAAATTTACTATGGACGCTCCAATGAGCGAAAGTGTGATCAAAGTGTTTGTTGATCTATTCAACAAAGGGCTAATATACAGAGGTGTAAGAATGGTGAATTGGGATCCAGAAGCCCTTACCGCACTATCTGATGAAGAGGTGATCTATTCTGAGGTCAATAGTAAACTTTACTACCTACGTTACAAAATAGAGGGCAGCAACGAATATGTTGTTGTGGCAACAACTCGTCCAGAAACAATACTAGGTGATAGCGCACTTTGCGTAAATCCAAACGATCCGCGATACAATAAACTTAAAGGTAAACGAGTGATTGTGCCACTTGTTGGCAGATCTATCCCTGTGATCTACGATGAATATGTTGATATTGAGTTTGGTACAGGCGCATTGAAAGTAACCCCAGCCCACGATGTCAATGACTACATGCTAGGTGAGAAATATAACTTAGAGGTGATAGATATTTTCAACGACAACGGAACAATAAACGACAAAGTAGGCATGTATGTGGGTATGGACCGTGCAGTATGCCGCGATGTTATTATTAAAGATATAGACGCAGCATCTCTTTTGGAGAAAACAGAAGACTACACAAACAAAGTAGGTCTTTCAGAACGCACCAATGCAGTGATTGAGCCAAAGCTCTCTATGCAATGGTTTATGAAGATGGAAGATATATCAAAACCTGCACTTAAAGCTGTGATGGACGATGAGATAGCTCTTTTTCCTGCTAAATTCAAAAACACATATCGCTACTGGATGGAGAATGTGAAAGACTGGTGCGTGTCGCGTCAGCTATGGTGGGGGCAGCAAATTCCAGCATATTATCTTCCACAAGGCGGATATGTGGTGGCTGAGTCGCCAGAAGAGGCTCTTGAGATAGCAAAAGAGAAGACAGGCAACAAAAACCTAACAGCTACCGATCTTCGTAGAGACCCAGATGTTCTCGACACATGGTTCTCATCTTGGCTATGGCCTATATCTGTTTTTGACGGCATAAGAAACCCCGAAAACAAAGAGATAAACTACTACTACCCTACCAACGACCTTGTGACCGCTCCCGAAATATTATTTTTCTGGGTGGCACGTATGATTATTGCTGGATATGAATATCGCGGTGAACGTCCATTTAAGAATGTGTACCTCACTGGTATTGTGCGCGACAAACTACGTCGCAAAATGAGTAAATCACTCGGCAACTCACCCGACCCTCTAGTACTTATAAAGAAATATGGTGCAGATAGTGTGCGTATGGCGATGATGTTATGTTCGGGTGCTGGCAACGACCTTATGTTCGATGAATCTCTTATAGAACAAGGACGTAACTTTGGCAATAAAATATGGAACTCTTTTCGCCTTATAAAAGGCTGGGAATGCAAAGATATTCAGCAGCCCGTAAGTTCGGCATTGGCTGTTGAATGGTTCAACGACATACTAAACAAAAACATAGGCGAGATTGATGAGGCATTCTCACAATATCGCATATCAGAGGCTTTGATGCAGATCTACAAACTATTCTGGGATGAGTTCTCATCTTGGTATTTGGAGATGATAAAACCCGCTTTCGGCGAGCCAATCGACTCCACTACTCACAAAGCCACTATCGCCATCTTTGAAAAGCTACTGCATTTGATTCATCCTTTCATGCCATTTATCACAGAAGAGTTATGGCACTTTATTGCTCCGCGTAAAGAGGGTGAGAGCATCATGGTGTCGGCAATGCCTAAGGCAGAAAAGTTCAGCGATGACACTATCTCAGATGTTGAATTTATGAAAGAGGTTATCTCAGCAGTACGCAACATCCGTAAAGAGAAAGGCATGGCAAACCGTGAGCCACTCGATTTGTTTGTTGTGGCAGGCGATAGTTTCTCTCAGCGTTACATTCCGCTACTATCCAAAATGGCTAACCTTTCCATAGTAGAGATCACCACTGAAAAGCCACAAGGAGCATTATCATCGTTCCTTGTCAAGACTTCTGAGTTTTATGTTCCACTTGGAGAGTCGGTAAACATTGAGGAGGAGATTGATAAATTGAGCGGTGAACTGAAATACTTAGAGGGATTTTTAGTATCGGTAGATAAGAAACTATCTAACGAACGTTTTGTGAAATCTGCTCCAGAGGCTGTAGTGGCAACCGAGAGAGCTAAGAAAGCCGATGCAGAATCGAAGATAGCATCACTGAAAGAACAGATAGCCCAATACAAACAAGCCAAATAGCTGATTAATATGAAACTTAGCGCCTTTACAATAATTAAAAACGCCCAGATCTATGATTTTCCAATTGTGGAGAGCATAATGTCTGCAATTGATATAGTAGATGAATATGTGGTGCTTGCAGGCGACAGCAGCGACGACACCAACCGTTTGATTGAGGCGATAGATTCTCCAAAGCTAAAGATCTACTACAACACATGGGATATAGATAAATATAGCAAAAACGGAACTATCTACGCATATCAAACAGACAAAGCGATGCGTTACTGTACTGGTGACTGGTGTTTATATCTTCAATCAGATGAGGCTGTTCATCACGACTCGTTAAAAACAATTCGTGAGGCATGCGAGAAATATCTGGACGACCATCGTGTGGAGGGGTTTGTATTCAAGTACAAACATTTCTATGGCGACTACGATCACTACATTGATGCCTTGCACTTTGCATATCCTCGCGAGATACGTTTGGTAAGAAACATTGATGATATTCATTCATGGCGCGATGCCCAATCTTTCCGCGTGATACCAAAATTCGACTATGAAGATTACTGCCAGAAAGAGGGAGCACGTAAGTTGAATTGCATACTACTAAACGCCTACATCTATCATTATGGCTGGGCTCGACATCCTGTGGCTATGGTTGGCAAGATGAAACATTATGCCTCGGTGTATGGTAGAGGCGATAGTGCCGACAACATAAAAGCAGGTGTTGATTACTATGAGTATGGCAACATCTCAACTATGGCTCAATTCAAAGGCACACATCCACACTCAATGAAAAAACGTGTGAGAGAGATGTCATGGAAAAAGTTACTACGCTACGACGGACCTAATCCTAATATGAAGAAGAAATTTAAGACTAAATACCGTATCATGTCGTTCATTGAGAACAAAATTATGGGTGGCAAGATAATAGGTGGTTTTAAAAATTACAACCTTATAAGTCAATAGAGTATGAAAACAATTATCAAATCACTTGCTGCGCTACTAGTAGTTACTAGTTGTGCAACTAAAGCTCCTGAATGGACTCTTTCATGGACGGAAAATTTTGATTCCACACAGCTCGACACATCTGTCTGGTCAAAAATTCCGCGAGGCTCATCAGACTGGGACAGACACATGTCGAATTTCGACTCTCTCTACGCTCTACGCGATGGTAATCTAATACTAAAAGGCATTTTAAACACCACACAAAAAGACGACACGGCCTCATTCATAACAGGAGGTGTATTCTCAAAAGACAAGAAACTTTTCGGACACGGCAAGATAGAGATACGTGCTAAGCTAGGCATGGCTCAAGGCTATTGGCCTGCATTCTGGATGCTACCAGCCACAGAGGCATGGCCTTCAGGCGGTGAAATAGACATCATGGAGCATCTTAACTCCGACACCATAGCATATCAAACTCTTCACACTCCTTACACGTTGAGCCCAGGCTACATAAACAATCCTCCAAAAGGATCTACCGGTGTCATAAACAATCAAGACTACAACATCTACGGAATTGAACGTTATCAAGACAGCATCTGCATGTTCATCAATGGCATAAAAACCCTAACCTATCACCGCATAGATAGTTTGTCCGACCGTCATCAGTTTCCTTTCAACGAGGAGCCGTTCTATCTGCTTTTAGACTCACAACTAGGTGGCAATTGGGTTGGCAAGGTAAATCCAAACGATCTACCAGTTGAGATGGCAATAGATTGGGTGAAATTTTGGGAGCTAGAATCAACATCTACACCAAAAAAATAATACC
>JAVVZN010000041.1:0-8849 GCA_036650555.1 Rikenellaceae bacterium | reverse complement strand
AATCTTTGGATTCTTATTTTTGCTATTTTTATTGCATCTGTTGGGTTAAATGTAAACTCTGCGGCAGTAATTATAGGTGCCATGCTAATCTCACCGCTGATGGGTCCGATCATGGGTTTTGGTTTGTCGCTAGGCATCTATGACTTTGAGTTATTGAAAAAGTCGTTACGTAACTTTACATTTGCTGTGGTTGTGAGTCTTGCAACCTCAACCCTATATTTTATGATCTCACCTCTGTCGGTGGCACAAAGCGAGTTGCTTGCTCGTACCTCTCCAACTATATGGGATGTGTTAATAGCATTTTTCGGTGGTTTAGCTGGGATCGTGGCACAAACACGTAAAGATCGTACATCAACAGTTATTCCAGGTGTGGCAATTGCTACTGCTCTCATGCCGCCACTTTGCACGGCTGGCTATGGATTAGGAACCATGCAACTGCAATATTTTGTTGGAGCATTGTATCTGTTTGTAATAAATGCTGTGCTTATCAGTATTGCAACGCTTATTATTGTCAGATTTCTAAAATACGAACGCAAACAGCACGTTGATAGTAGGATGGAGCGTAAAGTGCGTAATTACGTGTCGATTGTTATTATAATAACAGTTGTTCCTAGTGTGATTTTAGGTTATAATATTGTTACAAAAACATTGTTTGAAGCTAACAGCAAGGCATTTGTCACTACTGCATTCAATTTTCCTGAATCTCAGGTTGTGGATTATAAATTAAATACCGAAGATGGAAAAAAAGATATTGAGGTGTTTATTATTGGTAAAAAATTATCTGATGATGCAATTACAAGTTTGAATAATCAAAAGGAGGCATATAAATTAAAAGATGCAACATTGATCGTAAAACAACAAGGCATGGAGGGTGAAGGTTCTTCAAAATCTATCGAGAATTTGTATAACGTGTCGAATAAGTTGTTGGAAGAAAAAGATAAGAAGATTGAAGAATTGACTTCTAAGGTCCATTTGTATATGCACGACACGTTGGATATAAAAAGTATAGCTCGTGAGTTTGCCGCGCTTACTGCAAATAAAACAAATATAGCTTTATCTAAGATGGCAATCACAGATTATGAAGGTAATGTTGTGGATTCTGTATTGGTGTGTGTGGTGCGTGGTCAAGATGGAAATAAAACGTTAAACAGCGATGAAGATAAGACAAAACTGATTGATTGGCTGAAAGCACGAACTAAAAGTAGTAATGTGCAGCTTATTGATGGTGTTGATTTAGACCCAAAACCTAAGAAATAAAAAAGGGTAAGCTACTTATATCGCACCGCTCAACCATTTACCCTTGCTTCCTTCCGAATCTGGGGGAGTTCAACAGGAGCTGGTCGTATAAGACTTACCCGATGCAAATATAGACATTATTTCTGAAACATAAAATTTATTTAATACTTATGGCAAATAAAATTCGTATACCATGGGCTTATGTGGCTCTCACGCTGATGTTTATAGCGGTTGGAGTGGGTGTGAGTTTCATGGTGTATTATAGTTACGGAATACGAAAAACGGTGCTAAAAGATGGCAGCGTGTGTATTCCAACAGGCACTGATCTGAAATCTCAGGCTGCAATTTTGTTTGATGAAGGCTTTGTAAAAGACTCTTCAGACTATCTGCGGTTTGCCAAAAGATTTAAATACGATAGGGTATATCCTGGAAAATATACACTTAAAAAGGGAATGACGTGTTCACAACTTTTGAAAATTGTTAATACAGGTTTACAAACCACAGTGAAAGTTCCATTCAACAACATACGTAATCGTGAGAAATTGGCAGGTGTGGTTGGAAAACGTTTAGAGGCTGACTCTGCGTCACTTATGGAGTTGTTTACCTCCGACTCAATATACAATGTTTATGGTTTGAATGATGCAACCTTCTTATCTATGTTCATCCCAGACACTTACGAGTTCTATTGGAACACATCGGCAGATGAATTTATAAGTCGGATGAAACAAGAAAATAATACTTTCTGGTCGAAAAAATCGCGTACTGAGAAATTAAATGCTATCAACATGACAAAAGAGCAGGTTTCAACTTTGGCGTCGATAGTAATCGAGGAGAGTAAAGCACCGAGTGAATTGGCAAAGATAGCGGGGGTATATGTTAATCGTTTGAAAAAAGGGATGCCGCTGCAAGCCGACCCAACTGTGAAATTTGCTGTTGGTGATCCATCTATACGTCGAGTGCTCTACAAACATCTGGAGGTTGATTCTCCTTACAACACATACAAACGCGCAGGATTGCCTCCAGGTCCAATATGTGTGCCTCCAATTAATGCTATTGATGCGGTTTTAGATTATGAAAAACATAATTTGTACTATTTTTGCGCATCACCAGAGCTGAATGGATTACATTTATTTGCAAAAACATTAAAAGAGCATAATAAAAACGCGGCAGCCTATGCTGTTGCCTTAAACAAAAAAGGAATAAGATAATGGAACATACAGGCCTAACATCGAAAGAAGTTTTAGAAAGTAGAGCAAAATGGGGTCATAACGATCTGACGCCGCCAAAAAAGGTGTCGCTCTTAAAATTGTTTATTGAGAAATTCAACGATCCTATTATTCGTATCTTGATGATTGCGGCGGTGCTATCGTTTGCTATCTCATTTACCCACAACGACTTTACCGAAACTTTAGGTATTATAATAGCTATATTTCTTGCAACAGGAGTAGGATTCTGGTTTGAAGTCGATGCAAGTCGTAAATTTGATCTACTAAACACTATTGGTGACCAAACTCTTGTGCGTGTGATGCGTGATGGAGTGGTGGTTGAGGTTTCTAAAAGTGACATTGTAAAAGGCGATATTGTTCTGCTCGAAACAGGCGAAGAGATACCTGCCGATGGTACTTTGCTTGAAAGCACAGCTCTTATTGTCAATGAATCGACCCTTACAGGTGAGAGTTCTATATCGAAAACCACAGATCAGTCGCAGTTTAAGAAAGATGCAACGTACCCATCAAATGTTGTGCTTCGTGGAACCACTGTTTTAGAGGGTGGCGGTGTGATGGAAGTTACAAAAATAGGTGACCAAACTGAAATAGGGAAAGTGGCAACAGCATCAACGGAGGAGAGTGGAGAGAAAACCCCACTCACAAAACAACTCGATCGTTTGGCTAAAATAATTGGAGTTGCTGGCTTTGCACTTGCCTCGCTTACATTTATAGCGTTGTTGTTTGGTGATCTGTTCTCTGAAAAAACCGACTATTCTTTTGCGCAGCTTTGGTTGTTGTTCTCAGCTTTGATCTCATTCCTTGTTATGATTGCGCGTTTTTGGATGCCTATCGTAGGAGATGCTCACGATCTGCTATACGCGTCGAAAGAGCCTGCTAAAAAACGTTCTGCAATTTTTTGGGTGTTAGTTGGAATGGCATTTTTTGTTGTTAGCGTTGGTATAGGTTATTTGGCATTTGGAATTGATCCATTAAATCGCTTGTCGTGGTTGTCGCTCGATCATATTGGCAACATATTAAACTTCTTTATGATTGCTGTTACAATGATTGTTGTGGCAGTGCCTGAGGGGCTACCTATGAGTGTCACCTTGTCGCTAGCACTCAACATGCGTCGTATGTTGAAGAGTAATAATCTTGTGCGTAAGATGCACGCATGTGAAACCATGGGAGCTATAAATGTGATATGTACCGATAAAACAGGAACGCTTACGAAAAACCAGATGAGTGTTCAAGAGCGGTTCTTCGATAACTTTGATAGAGATAAAAATGTGATATTTGAAGGTATAGCAGCTAATTCAACGGCTCATATTGATTTCTCAGATAAAGCAGCTTTGAAAAGTATTGGCAACCCAACAGAGTCGTCGTTGATATTATGGATGTATGGTGAGGGTGTGAATTATATTGACCTACGCGAAAAGGCTCAGCATAAAGAGCGAGTGCCTTTCTCTACACTAAGAAAATATATGGCAACATCGGTTGTGAGTAATGCTTTCGATGGTCGTCAAGTGATTTGCGTAAAGGGGGCTCCTGAGATTATAGCTGCAATGTGTGGTAATGTTCCAAAAAATCTTACCGAGCAGCTTACCGCTTGCCAAAATAAAGCAATGCGTACTTTAGCTTTTGCATACAAAATCAGTGATAGCACTGAGGTGGAAGATGAAATTTCTAAAGGAGGGTTTACGTTCTTAGGTTTTGTAGCTATTGCTGATCCTGTGCGTGAAGATGTCCCTGCGGCTGTTCAGCGTTGTATTGAGGCAGGAATAGCAATTAAGATTGTTACTGGCGACACACCAGCAACTGCCAAAGAGATAGCACGTCAGATAGGGTTATGGCACGACGATATTGATGGCGAACGTAACCATATCAGTGGTGTTGGTTTTGAGGCTCTTTCAGACGAAGAGTTGTTGCTTAGAGTGAATGATATTAAAATAATGTCGCGTGCTCGTCCGTCTGACAAACAGCGTTTTGTGCGTTTGTTACAGAAGACAGGTGGTGTTGTGGCAGTAACAGGCGATGGCACAAACGATGCCCCTGCTCTAAATTTTGCTCATGTGGGGTTGTCGATGGGTAGTGGCACATCTGTTGCCAAACAAGCTAGTGATATAACACTTATTGACGACTCTTTCGCCTCTATTGGCTCGGCAGTAATGTGGGGTAGGTCGCTCTATAAAAATATTCAGCGATTCATTTTATTCCAATTAACAATCAATGTGGTTGCTATATTAACTCTGTTTGTTGGTTCTTTTACAGGAATGGAAACACCACTTACCATCACGCAGATGTTGTGGATAAATATAATCATGGACACATTTGCCGCTGCAGCTCTTGCGTCGTTGCCTCCAAGTGTTGATGTAATGAAAGATAAACCTCGTAAGGAGAGTGATTTCATTATTACAAAAGATATGGGCATCAATATATTAGGTGTGGGTGCTGTGATGGTTGTTGCGTTTATGTTTCTGCTCTATTTCTTATCGAATAATATTGCAGATTCAGCCTACGGATTATCGTTGTTTTTCACAACATTTGTGATGGTGCAGTTTTGGAATATGTTTAATGCCAAGGCTTATGCCTCAGCTCATGCGTCGGCTTTTAAAAATATCAAAAACTCAGTTGGCTTTCTGCTTGTTGCTATGCTTATTATAGTTGGGCAGGTGTTGATAGTTACTTATGGTGGTAAAATGTTCAGAACAGTGCCGCTTAGTTTTGTGGATTGGGTGATCGTTGTCGCATCAACATCGGTTGTGCTTTGGATAGGTGAGATACACCGATTAATATTTCATAAAAGATAGTAACCAGACAACAGTATATTCTTATGAAAGTATGGTTGAATTTTTATCGGACAGTTGCTATGGCTTTTGCTACCTCTTCCATTTGCCACATAGGGGTGGATGTTGCACCGCATATTCCAACAGATGAGCAATTGGTAAACCAATCGTAGTTTATCATGGTGCTGTCTTCTATCTTATGAGAATTGGGATTGGCTTTTTTGCACACTTCAAATAGAGCTTTGCCATTTGAGCTGTCGGCACCACTAACGAAGATAATAAGCTGGTGAGTTGATGCAAATTGCTCTAGATGTGGGTAACGATTTGATACCTGACGGCAGATGGTGTCTTTTATTGTGCACCACTCTTTGGGACGATTTGTGTAGTGGGTTTTTATCTCGTTGGCAGCAGCGTTGAATGTGTCGAGGCTTTTTGTGGTTTGTGATAGGAAAAAAATGGGCTTTGAGAAGTCGGCTTTTACTATTAGCTCTTCTACCGATTCCACAACCAACGCATCGCCATCAATCTGACCTATGAGTCCGATAACCTCTGGATGTCCAGGTTTTCCAAGTATCACTACTTTTCCGTCGATCGCTTGCATGAGTGCGTAGGCTTGAACAACTATTTTTTGTAGGCGCGACACCACAGGACATGTGGCATCAATCAAATTGATGTCAGAATTGGTTATAAGGCGGTAGGTAGATGGTGGTTCGCCATGGGCTCGTATTAGTACTGTGGCTTTCTTTAGCTCTTTTAGGTCTGAGTGGTTGATTGTCTTTAAACCTAATGATTCAAGACGAGTCATCTCAACTTTGTTGTGCATTATATCACCTAGAGAGTAGATTTTATCACCTTTATTTAACTCATACTCTGCTTTCTCAATAGCTTTTACAACACCGTGGCAGAAACCAGATTTATGATCTATCTCAATTAACATGTGCGTGATTCAATCAATTTTTCAACCCATTGCATCTGCTCGGCAACACTCATCGAGCTGTTGTCTAGCACTATTGCATCGTCTGCTTTACGCAGTGGGCTCTCGCTACGGTTCTCGTCTGTGAAGTCGCGTTGTGAAATATTCTCTTTTATCTGTTCAAGAGAGACATCGTCGCCTTTAGCGCGCAACTCATCATAACGACGCTTTGCACGAACGTCTACCGATGCGGTCATAAATATTTTTAGTTCGGCATTTGGAAATACAGTGGTTCCTATGTCGCGACCATCCATTACTATGCCTTTCTCAACTCCCATTTGTGCTTGTAATGCGCATAATTTAGCTCGCAGCTGAGGTATGGCGCTTACAAAACTCACCGAATTACTCACCTCAAGGCTACGAATGGCATCTTCAACATTCTCTGTGCCTAGGTAGATGTCGCTTCTACCTTTTTCACTATTAAATTTAAACCTTATATCTATTTTAGGTAATAGCTCAACAATTCTCTCCCTCTCTTTTTCCACACCTTTTCGCATGGCATAAAGAGTAGCAGCACGATACATTGCTCCGCTATCTACAAATGTATAACCGAGTTTCGCCGCAATTGCTTTTGCAAATGTGCTTTTGCCACACGAAGAGTGTCCGTCGATAGCTATCACAATTTTTTTATTCACTGCCATTATATTATTTTATTTACTGTTTGAATATTCAATAGTGCAGATATTATTGCAAATGCGCCAAGTGAGAATATCAATATGCCTGCCACTTTGTTTATGACAATAAGATGGCGAGGACGAAATTTATTTTTGAGATGATTAACAATAAATGTTAAGGTGAACCACCAGAGTGATGCTCCCATTGTTACGCCTACCACCGTAAAAATGCCGTTTACAATGTTCAGGTCTTCGTTTGTGATGTCGAAACTAGTGAATAGACCAACAAACACAAAAATGAATGCTGGGTTGGTAAGAGTAAGTAGGAAAGTAGATATATAATCTTTGAAGTGGTGACCATTTTGCGCGCGATTGCGACGTAAGCCCATCGGCGACATTTTCTTATTGAATATTGAAATTCCAATAGCGGTGATTATGCCTCCGCCTATTAGAGTGAGAAGTTGAAGTCGCTCTTCGATAAATACGGTGACGATAGATAGAAAGAATATGGCCACTATTGCAAATACAGTATCGGCAGAGGCGGCTCCAAGCCCTGAGATAAATCCTGATTTGAATTTTTTATTGATAGTACGCTGAATACATAACACACCTATCGGACCTAATGGAATAGATGCCATAAGTCCAATAGCTACACCTTTTATAAAGAATATAAAATCCATTGCATGAAATTTGTGTAAGAAGCTGTTTTAATTTGTTTCCAGCATTTTATTACCACTCTTTTTGTCCTTTTTTTTCGATGATTTTGAGCTGAAGTCCATTACTATCTCGGCAAATCATCGAAAAAAGCCTCAAAAAGAGCCGAAAAGAACGAAATTAATAAATTAAAACAGCTTCTAAGTACAAAAGTACGTTAATTATTTTAATGAAAAAAATTTATAGTTTCAAAAATCGCATATATCAATAACTGTTTGATGCAGATTATTATTTTGTATGTTGTGAGAAATTAATCAAATTGTTATTATTTGTAGATTTATTACAGCGAATTTCAAACTTATTATTTTAAACCTATTGTGATATGGAAAAATATTACTATTTTTACACAATTGTTTAGGAGGCATACCTCCATTTACAATGTGGTAAAAGTGTGTGTAACTATAAAATGAATGTGTTATGGAAAAAACTAGATATTCCGATGAAGATTTGGCTGAATTTAGAGCCATTATCGTAAGCAAATTAGAGAAAGCAAAGGCCGATTATGATTTGTTGCGCGCAACTATTACTCAAACAGAGAGTAACGGCACAGATGACACCTCTCCAACCTTTAAAATTTTGGAAGAAGGTGCTGCAACTCTTTCAAAAGAGGAGTCGGGTAGGTTAGCTCAACGTCAGTTGAAGTTCATACAGCATCTTGAAGCTGCGCTTATTCGTGTTGAGAATAAAACATACGGATTATGTCGTGAAACTGGAAAGTTGATTGATAAAGAACGACTAAAAGTGGTGCCTCATGCCACCTTATCAATGGAAGCTAAAAACAATGGTGCCAAATAACGGTAAATGTTTTCTCAATATTGTGTTGATTAATTTATGATAATCAACACAGTATTTACGAAATATTATTTATTATGAAGCTGTTTTAATTTGTTTCCAAAATTATATTATTGCTATTTTGAGGCTATTTTTTCGATGATTTGCCTAGATAGTAGTGGACTACAACTCAAAAATAATCGGAAAAAGAGTGGTAATAAAATGCTGGTAACAAATAGCTTCTAAACCTTAGGATATTTTTCTAAGGCTTTTTCTTTTAAAACAGATATTGTTTGTTCTATCTTTTGGTGTCCGGCTCTTTTAATTGGTAGAATGGAGTAGTTTTTATCGAATGTGGCTTTGTCGATTGTTGCCCAATAAGATATATCGTTTTGCAAAACAACTGAATTTAGTAATCTTTTTCTGGATTTATCTTTTTCTATGCTAATATTTCTGAGTGCTTTCATGTTCCATGGGCATACAGAGATGCAGCGATCACATCCAAAAATTTTATCTTCCCAGATTTTTATTATCTCTTTATCATTATCAT
>JAVVZN010000040.1:0-9037 GCA_036650555.1 Rikenellaceae bacterium | reverse complement strand
CCCCGACTACATCAAATACTACAAATATCTGTTTGAAAGTTCAGCCGACAGCAATGTCGATGATCTAAACTCTCGTAGCACTGTGAGTGGCATGTGCGACATCACAATGCCGTTTAAGATAGATATTATGTTAGCCGCAGGAAACTACTCTAAAGAGGAGGCAGGCATAACACGTGTGGATAATCCAGAAAACTTCTTGCTTTATATTGATGCTCACGGAGAGCGTAAAGAGAAGGCAACCAGCGGCGATGGTCCAAATTTCTACCGCACCCTAAAACGCTATACTGCCGACAAAAATATAGTAGATGTAATCTCGCGTCATGGCAACTATCTTGATGATATACTTGATTGGGAGCTAAACCAAAACAACAAACAATACTACTTATGTTCATCATACAAATTGCTCGATAAGATCGACGTGACAGAAGTTGTGAAGATGATATTTGTTGGCCATTCATTTAACCGTGATGGAGTTAGCTATGCAATAGAAGATGTGGCATTCGATATGATCCAAAATCGTTTCACGGCATCTGTGTCGAGCATCGAAAACGATGTTGCCATTCTATCTTCACTTATGATAGATCGTAAGATGTTCAGTTCTATCTTCGATGCAATAGCAAGCACCCCAGGTGGTCAGCCGTTTATTGCAGAAGAAGGTCAGGCAGAATGTGTGAATCGTTTGATAGAGTGTCTACGTGGAGGTAAAGATGGCACTGGCAAGGCGCGTAACATTCAATGTGGCTTGATCTCAACTGAAATAGGCAAGAAAGGTCGCGAGATCACTGGTCCTCAAAAGGCAGCAGCTGCTCTAAAACAGCTTATACAAGAGGTGCGTGTGAACAAACCAGAGATCAACGAAGGTAAAGTAAAAGTTAAACGTTTGTTGAACGAAAAATATAATCATATATTCTCAGGGGCAATGAATAGCGATGAGTTATGGCGTTATAACTTCTATCTCTACCAATTGGAAAACATGCGTAAGAGTGATCTTCGTCGCATGGACGACATATCTGTAAAGGTAGATGTAACAAACCTTGTAGATTTTGTTCCTTGTGATCCTGAAAAAGAGTTCAGTCCACTACTTGTTTCTCCAAACTTGAATATTGAGATCAGTAGTTTCAGCGAAACATTCGAGGAGCTAATGAGTTTCCCAAATTACAGCGATTTTGCTGAGGAGTTTGCAGTTCGTGTGCCTCGTCTTTATGTGGCAGAAGGTTATAGTCAAGAAACCAACATAAACAATATGATTGTTCAGCTACTACTAATGGAGGGTTACATAAGCACTGATGATCTAGCCAGAGGTAGTGTTATAGAAAAAGTAAACCGTGAAACAATAGCAGCCGCAAAACATGCAGTTGTAAAGTTTTTTGAGCATAATGGTCATACAAAAACTCATGCTAACTTCGCAAAAACAGAAGAACCAGTAAAAAAACCTCGTGCTACTAAAAAATAATAGCATTATTCATCACTTAAAACAAAAAATGGCTATGATCATATTTGATTATAGCCATTTTTTATTGTAGATTTGCCTACTGTAAAAGGAAGTCATAACATATGGATAGAAAAACAATATTTGAAAAGTGTTATAAAGATAACTTTAAAGATCTTTATAGGTTTCTTATGTTGTATTGTAATGATCCAAAACAACGTGAAGATGTCATTCAAGATGTGTTTACAACTCTATGGGAGAAGGGCAATTTTGAAAAGATAGAGAACATACGTGCATATCTTTTCAATGCTGTCAAAAATAGATTATTTAATTCAATTCGTGATAATAATCGCCGTAATGAACTTCTTGAGCAATGGCAACACACACTACTCCATGAAAACAACAGTAAAGAGTGTTTTAATATGGATAGTCTTTGTGAAATAGTAAATTCGGCTGTTGAATCTTTGCCTCCAAGATGTAAAGAAATATATATTCTTAATCGAAAAAACAAATTGAAATATGCGCAGATTGCCCAGTTACTAGGCATATCTGTGAATACCGTAGAGAATCAGATGAGCTCCGCATTACAGAAAATAAGAGATGCCATAAAACGTCAAGCCGATAAAATATAATTTATTATAGTGGTTTTTTAAAATTAAGTGTCGTATATAAACGATGAAAGACAATATGAATATTGATAAAATAAGTAGCTATTTATGTGATCGTGGTAGTTTGAGCAATGACGAAATTACTATGATAGAGCATCTAAAGTCTACTGACTGTGAGTTTCGCTCATTATATGATGAGATGGAAGCATCTATGCTTATTGCAGATGCTGCCTTCGACGATGAGCATGTCGAAGCTAATGATTTAGTGTGGAGTAAAATAGAATCAAATATCAAAAATAATAATAATTTTTATTTTAGTAAACGAAAGTTTTATAGCTTAGTAGCAGTGGCTGCCATCATACTTATCATGTGTGGGGTAGGGTTGAATCATATCCTTAATAGTTTTTCAGCTAAGCACGATATCGTTACTATCCAAACAGGCACTGGTAGTATTGTTACTCATCTCTCTGATGGAAGTGATGTGACGGTAAATGCAAATTCTATTCTCAAATATTCCGGTGATTTCAATAAATCAAATCGTGATATAACCCTTGATGGTGAGGCATGGTTTGATGTCAAGAAAAGCAGCGCTCCATTTGTCGTTTATAGCAACAAAATATCTGTCACAGCCCTTGGCACATCATTCAATATTAAGTCGTTTGGACGCACCACTGTGGTAACATTAAACACTGGTAAAGTGTTTGTTGCCAATGCTATCACCCATGATAGTCTAACCACATTAATTCCAGGTGAGAAAGCAATCATAGATGAAAACATGAATGTTCGAACCGAGCCATGCGAGGCTTCTTCAGAGGGGATATGGCGAGAAAGTTCACTCGAATTTAATGGCGATAGCTTCGATGAGATCATTTATAAATTAGAGAAATGGCACGGTGTAAAAATCATAAATAAGGTGAAACCAAATGGTAAAACATATTGGATGAAAATGACCGAAAAACGCCTAACCACAACTCTAGAGGTCTTCAAAAATCTAGATAACATAGATTATCAAATAGTGGGTGACACCATAATTCTTACAAATAAATAGTCGTAATAGTGGTTTTTAACGATTAATGTGTCTTCTTTATATGCTATTTTAGAGCATCTTCGGTAGCTGCTTACGGCAGCTCCTTGGGCAGCATTGAGCTAAGGCATGATTTTAATCGATAATAATGATACTATTTTAATTATGAAAAGATACATACTACTTCTATTACTACTATCTCCCGTTGTGGCTTATTGCCAACATCTGAAATTTAATCTTGCCGGTGAGTGGATGGTCGCTCTTGACACAGTGAAAGTTGCTCCAGAAAAGATGTGCAATGTTGATTTTGAAGATAAAATCAATCTCCCTGGAAGTTTGCATACTCAAGGCTATGGAACAAAACCTACAATTAAAACTAAATGGCTATCAGGGGAGTTGTCGCCTATGTGGCGAGAACTACCTATGTATGAGAAATATCGTAGCGACGATAATTTTAAAATATTTGATTTCTTACTTCCTTCATATCACTATGCCTCACGTGCATGGTACACCAGAAATCTTACACTTACTGAGAGTGTTGAGAACAAACGATTGATGCTATTTTTAGAGAGAGTGCATTGGCAAAGTGTGCTATATGTCAATGGTAAGATGGTGGGGAGCAATCTCGGCTTAGGTACCTCACATGAATACGACATTACAGATTATGCGAAGGTAGGCGAAAACAGAATCACACTATCTATCGACAACTCTTCGGTGGTTGATGTTGGCAAAATTCCACATAGTCTAAGCGAGCAAACAATGACAGCTTGGAATGGAGTGCTTGGTGATATGTATGTTGCTGCCACGGCAAATGTGTGGTTTGATGATGTTCAGATATTTCCCGATGTTGATATGCAAAAAGTTGATGTTGTGGCAGTTGTAGGTAACAAAAATAAAAATCCAAAAGAAGAAAAGATAAAAATTGAGATTGAGCCGCGTGGTGATTTTGGAAAAAAGATTACCAAATATTATAAAGTAGATTTAACTGATACTATTCGGTTGTCTGTTGATATGGGAGATAATATAGCATTATGGGATGAGTTCTCGCCATCGCTCTAAAATATCAAACTCTCTATGAAAGATGATGAGTGGAGTCATGATTTTGGAATGAGAAAGATCGGGCTTAAAGGTCGTCGTTTTGTTGTAAACGATAAGGAGTTGTTCGTAAGAGGAAACCTGATGTGCGGTGAGGCACCAATTGATGGAGAGCCAGAGATGAGTTATCAGTGGTGGTACAAAACATTGAAGATCCAAAAAGACTGGGGTTTCAATGCCATTCGTTTTCACTCATGGGCTCCGCCTAAAGCTGCCTTTGAGGCAGCCGATAAGCTTGGCATGTATCTTCAAGCGGAGGCAAGTGAATGGGCTAATGTGAGAAGTGTAGAGCAGAAAGAGTTTATTGATGGTGAGATAGATAGAATGATCCATCAATATGGTAATCACCCATCGTTTATATTTATTGCCATGGGTAATGAACTTTCATGCGATTCAAGAATAATGAAAGATTTTGTTACCAAACTTAAAAAAGATAATCGTCGTTGGGTGAGTGGGAAGATAAACGGTGCTCCAGTGCTTGACAGCTTCGATTTCTACTCTTCCAGAGCAGTAAATCGTAATGATAAATTTCCTGTCCGTGCGCATATCGGATGGCCTCCATCGCCAAAGACTAACACTATTCTCTCTTTGCCACCTTCCACTGCAAGAGATTATAGCGCATCGATGCTTGCCTCGCCTCGTCCGTTCATCTCACATGAGATAGGGCAATATTGTGTTTTTCCAAATTACAAGAAGGAGTTACCGAAATATGTTGGTTCAATGCGTGCCACAGTGTTAGAGATTGAGAGAGATCAAGTGCGTGAGAGAGCAATGGAAGATGATGTTGAGCGCTTTTCTATGGCAACCGGACTATGGCAGAAAGAACTATATAAGTTTGAGATGGAGTCAATCATGCGAAGTAGAGAAATAGCAGGATATCACTTACTCTCGTTTCAAGATTTTCCAGGGCAAAGCCATGCCCCTGTTGGTGTGTTTGATAGCTTTTGGGAAAATAAAGGACATATTCAAAAAGATGATTTTAGAGAGTTTTGTGCCCCGGTGACTATTCTCGCCAGAATCAAAAATCAAATATTAACAACCTCCGACACGCTATGTGTTGATTTTGAAGTGTGTAATTATTCGTCAGATGATATTGTCAATGGAAAATTCGTGTATGAGCTTAGAGATAGCAGTGGAAAAGTAATGCTCTCAGATAGATTGTGTGTTGGAGGCATTAAACGTGGTGCAAACACTGCAATTTGTGAATTTAAAAAGGTGTTGAAAAATATTAATCCATCAAGCAAATATACCATACATGCAAAATTGAACGACGTAATTATTAATCAATGGTCGTTTTGGCTCTTCGATTCATCGTCAGATATTGACACATGTGGTGTTATGATAGCCCATGAGCTAGATTCGACGACAAAAGATTTTTTAAATAGTGGTGGTGATGTGTTGCTTTTGCCGCGTCATAAAGACTTAAAAGGAGAGCTGCCACAATGTTTCGGTTCGATATACTGGACTTCATTTGGATTAAATGAGGGTGAAACAATGTGCAATAGCATACTATGCGATCCGAAGCATCCATTGTTTAAAAACTTTCCAACCGAGAGTCACACCAATTGGCAATGGTGGGATATTCTGATAAACACTCGCCCAATGATACTCGATGAGTTTGGCGCAACGATAGCCTTCCCAAAAGAGTACAAACCGCTTATTCAGGCAATTGATTCATGGAAGATAAATAGAAAATTGGCAATTTTATCTGAGTGTCGCGTTGGTAAGGGCAAGCTTATGATTTGTAGTGTTGATTTTTCACACTCAATGGATGATCGTCCTGCGTCGCGCCAATTATACCGTTCTATTATTGAATATATGCGTAGTGATAAATTTAATCCTAAGTGGCAACTCTCATTCGAAGTTGTTGATTCTATATTCGACAGGCGGAAAGCTAAGATATATAAAAATTCAGAAGGAGGGGTGTTACCTACCGAAGGCTAAAAATAATAATTGTTGTTTGGTAAAAATTTTATATGTGGCATGTAATTGTGTGATTTACTTTTATTTACAGCACACTAACATGCCACATATGTGATTTTTACCAGACAGTAATATTATCATTTTGAAAGTTTTTATAGTGGTTTTCGTATGGTTTTGTGTCTATATAATGTTGTTACTCCATAATCGTAATTTATATTAACCCAACTTTAATAAATTAAAAGAAGAAAACTTATGTATGGTAAATTTAGACTATTGCTGTCATGTTGCTTATTTATTCTAGCAATGACAAGCAGCGTTCATGCTGCTGAACAAGATCCGATCACTGTTAAGTTGATTGGTAAACCGCTTAGTGAACTTTTCGATCAGATTGAAAAGAAGAGTGGTTATAGTTTTGTGTACGACAACACGATAAATGTGTCGAAAAATGTGACTGTCGAATTTGCTAATGCGACAGTCGAAAATGTGTTGAGTTCAACTCTAAGCAAACATGGTTTGACCTACAAAATTATTGATAACCAAATTGTCATTACAAAATCTGGCAGTGAGCAAAAAGAGCAAGCTGAGCCATTAAATGGAAAGGTGAAATTCGTCATAAAAGGTGCTGGCGGTGAGCCTATCTTAGGAGCTACCGTTGTAATCAAAGGCACAACTATTGGTGATATTACAGGAGTTGATGGCACTGCATACATTGCTGCTAAAAAAGGCGATATGATAGAGGTGAGCTATGTTGGTTACAAGCCAGCCAATGTATTGCTTGGAAACGAAAAGATGAAAGAAATCACACTTGAAGAAGATGCACTGCTTGTTGATGATGTTGTGGTGGTTGGTTTCGGTACTCAGAAAAAAGTGAATTTAACAGGTGCTGTAAGCTCAGTTAAAATGGATGAAGTGCTTGGTGAGCGTCCGATCAGTAATGTGAAAACGGCGCTACAAGGCATAATACCGGGTTTGCAAATCACAAGTGCAAATGGGCGTCCTGGTGTTGATATGGCTCTTAACATCCGTGGTACAAACTCAATCAATGGTGGTTCACCACTTATTTTAGTTGATAATATACCAATGGACATAAACATGGTTAATCCATCAGATATTGAATCTGTGAATGTGCTTAAAGATGCTGCTGCATCGGCAATATATGGTGCGCGTGCAGCCTTTGGTGTGGTGCTTATAACCACAAAACATGGAATAAAAGGAGATAAGATACAACTTAATTATAGTGGAAATTTCTCTTTTTCAACTCCTACCGACTTGCCACGTGTTGCATCGCCAATTGATGCTATAAAAGCGCTTGCAAGCTCAGGTCAAACTGCCGATGCCACGCTCGGTTGCAATCTTGAAAAATGGATGGGCTATATCAATGAATACAATAATGATCCTTCAAAATATCCCAACGGTTACACTATTGATGATTTAGGAACAAAATATTATCTAAAAGAGAATGACCATGTCAGAAACATGATGGATAATTTCGGTTTTCAACATATGCACAATATTTCTTTGTCGGGATCAACACCAAAAACATCTTATCGTGTGTCGGTAGGTATTGTTGATGAAGATGGTATTGTGTATTCAAAAAAAGATAAATACACACATTATAATTTATCGTCTTATGTCTCTGCCAAACCACTTGACTGGCTCGATATAAGTGCCGATTTGAAATATGCCGATTCAGAAAAAACTCTTGTGACAAACGGAGTCAGAGGAGGTGTGTGGGGTAGTGCAATGAATACTCCATCATATATGCCTATTGTTAATGAAATTATTGATGGCAAGGAATACCTTCCAGAAACATCGAAAACAGCTATCATATTAGGATCAGAAAATCCTGCTAAAAATTCAAATTTAAGAGCTCTCGGACGTGCAGTGATCACTCCATTAAAGGGGTTGAGTGTTACAGGTGAATATGGTTTCACTCGTGATGTGCAGCAAACCAGCACATACGATAAGTTATTCTACTATGGAACCCCTATTGGAGAAACAAAACCCAGCGTACAAAATTCGAAATATCGCATAGATCAAAACAATGATTTGTTGCACACATTAAATGTGTTTGCAAACTACACAAAAGAGTGGAAAAATCATACCCTTTCTGCCATGGCAGGCTACAACCAAGAAGACTCTGACACCAAAAACTATTGGTTGAGTAAAAAAGATATTATTAATGATGAACTACCATCAATATCTCAAGCCACAGGTGATATGGATATGAGCGACTCTTACCTGCAATATTCAACACGTAGTTTGTTTTACAGATTGAACTATAATTTTAAGGAGCGTTATCTTCTTGAGGTAAATGGTCGTTATGATGGCTCTTCAAAATTTCCTAAAGACTCACGTTTTGGGTTCTTCCCATCAGCTTCTGTTGCATGGCGTTTGTCGGAAGAGAAATTTATGGATTGGTCGCGCAACTATCTAAGTAATCTGAAATTAAGAGCCTCTTATGGTTCTATTGGCAACCAATCTATCAATCCTTACTCATTTATTCCAACAATGAATGCTGGATATGCTCCGTGGTTGCACGAAAATAATAAGGTGACAACCTTAGGCACTCCAGGTGTGGTAAGTTCAACTTTCACATGGGAGAAAGTTAATACCATAAACATTGGTGTTGATCTAGGAATGTTCCGTAATCGTTTGTCGGCAACATTTAACTACTACATCCGCGATACTAAAGATATGCTTACCGATGGCATGGAGTTGCCTTCTGTGTTAGGCACTAAGGCTCCTAAAGATAATGCTGCTGATCTAAGAACGAAAGGTTATGAACTAGAGATGCGTTGGCAAGACCAAGTAGGAGAAGTACATTACAATGTTGGTTTCAACCTTTACGATTCAAAAAGTGAGATAACAAAATTTAATAATTCGGTTGGCTTGCTCTCATCTCATAGAGTAGGTGAGCAACTGGGTGAGAAATGGGGCTTTGTCACAGATAGATTC
>JAVVZN010000039.1:0-9170 GCA_036650555.1 Rikenellaceae bacterium | reverse complement strand
AAAGTACTATCCATGAAGGAGTTTCTAACGGCAATGATATTATATATAGGATAGATATGTTTATAATAACAAAGCTTCCTATATGTATATTGTCGATTAATAGCACTTGAATAAGTACTACCAAAGCAAAAAAAATGGTATATTCAATTATTTTGATCACAGTTTATAAATTTGTATCGTCAATTTTATTTTCTTCTTCGAGAGCTCTGCGTTCTTCTATTCCTTTGTTTTTTATGAGTATGACGTTGTATATCTTACTCATATCGGTAAATAGTTCAATGGTGGCGCGATAATTTATCCCACCGGAAAGTTCAAAATCTTTTACGGTTCCAATCTTAATGTTGGAAGGAAAACGTGAAGAGAAATCAGTGGTTACTATTGTGTCGCCAATAGCTATGCTTGCATATTTCGGAATATCTTCTAATGTTATTTTATCTGAATATATGCCATCCCATCTGATTGATCCGAAATATTCGTCGTTTGTACACTTACCGCTTGTTTTGAAATCTCGATTCAAAATTGATATGGCAATAGAGTAGTTTTTTGAGCAGTCGAGCACATATCCCACAATACAACCGTTGTAGATCACCGACATATCTTTTTCAATCCCTTGTGCACTCCCTTTTGAAAGTGTTATGTAGTTGTTCTGTTTTGAAACAGAGTTCCTTACCACCCTCGCATTTGTGTACAACAATATATTTGTCATTTGGGAGCTGTCTATTTCAGGGGCGAGAGTGTCTGAAACAAGCACATCGCGAGCTTTAAACGCACCTATCTGTGCTTCAAGTTCGGCAATATGACTGCTGAGTTGTATGTTCTCCTCTCTAAGATTAATATACTCTTGAGTTGTGCTTAGCATATCGTAAACGCCTCTAACAAAAAAATTAGAGGCGTTCATGACCTTAGCATTTGCATATATTGAACTGTTGCTGAAATGATTAATAGCAATGATTTCAATAAGTGCAAAGAGGATAAAAATGTGTATTCTTTTGAAAAATATAAAAAACTTATTCACTATTAAGTAGTGTTAAGTAATGACTACAATCTTTTTATTTTATAACTAACGCATTAATAAACAACCGATAAGTTGGCTGTGTTATCGCATAAGGAAAGAAAAACGGTCAATATTTTTAAGCGCAATTCCTGTTCCACGTGCCACAGCGCGTAGCGGATCTTCGGTTACAATACATTTGATCTTTGTTTTTTCTGTCAGACGTTTGTCTAATCCTTTAATGAGTGCACCGCCACCAGCTAGGTAGATGCCTTTTCTTACTATGTCGTTGTATAGTTCTGGAGGTGTTTTTTCTAAAACTTTCATTATTGCAGCATCAATCTTTACTAGTGAACGATCGAGGGCAAATGCAATTTCTTGATATGAAACGATCACCTCACGAGGACGTGCATCTATGATGCTATGTCCGATGACTGGAAAATCTTCAGTAGGTTCGTCGAGCTCGGTTACTGCTGAGCCAACTGCTATTTTTATCTCTTCTGCTGTACGTTCTCCAATTTTTATGTTGTGTTGTTGTTTCATGTATGTTTGGATGTCTTCAGTGAAGATGTCACCAGCCACATTAATGCTCTCGTTGCACACAATACCGCCTAATGATATGACAGCTATCTCGGTTGTGCCACCTCCAATATCAACAATCATGTGCCCTTCTGGAAGTTCAACATCTAAGCCTATTCCTAGTGCGGCAGCCATTGGTTCGTAGATAAGATACACATCTCTACCTCCTGCATGTTCGGCCGAGTCGCGTACGGCTCTAATCTCTACGTTGGTGCTACCTGATGGAATACATATCACCATTCTTAATGATTGGGCAAACAAACTTTTAGGTTTTGTCATCTTAATCATTCCGCGTATCATGAGTTCGGCAGCATTGAAGTCGGCGATTACACCATCTCTAAGCGGACGAATAGTGGTTATATTGCTGTGGGTTTTGCCGTGCATCTGACGTGCTTTTTCACCTATGGCGATCAACTTACCTGTACGTTGGTTCACAGCCACAATGCTTGGTTCATCAACCACTATCTTATCGTTATGGATAATTAGCGTGTTTGCTGTTCCCAAGTCCATTGCTATCTCTTGTGAAAATAATGAAAATAATCCCATTTTTTATAGTGTGTTATCGAAAGTTTATTGTTAATTAATATTAATTATTACAATGCTTTAGTGCTTGAAATGACGTAGTGAAGTGCATACCATTGCCATTGAGTTTTGATCGCAATATTCAATAGAGTCTTTGTCGTGTATGGAGCCACCCGGTTGGATGATGGTGTCTACTCCCTCTTGATGTGCTAGTTCAACACAATCAGCAAATGGGAAGAAAGCATCAGATGCCATACATGCACCTTTAAGATCGAAACCAAATGTATGAGCCTTTACTACTGCTTGTTTTAGGGCATCAACACGTGATGTTTGACCTATGCCACTACTTAGCAGTGCTTTATTTTTAGCGAAAACAATTGCATTGCTTTTAGAGTGTTTCACTATAATGTTGGCGAATATCAAATCTTCCATTTGAGCCGCAGTAACTCCTTTTTTAGTTACGGTGACAGGCTCGCTGTCGCGACCTCCTATTTTTTGATCGCGTTCTTGACAAGCTATGCCTCCTAGAAGTGAACGATATGAGTACGATGGAAGATCGTATGGTTTTTGAATTAGAATGATACGGTTTTTCTTTGATTTTAATATTGTTAAGGCTTCGTCGCTATATGAAGGAGCTATGACAACTTCAAAAAATAATTTGTTGATTTGATCGGCAGTTTTGGCTTCAATCTCTCTATTTGCAATCAAAACACCACCAAATGCTGACACCGGATCACAAGCAAGAGCATCTATCCATGCGTCATAGATAGTTTGGCGTGATGCAATGCCACATGCGTTGTTGTGTTTAAGAATTGCAAATGTTGGCTCCGAAAATTCATGTATGAGATTTAGTGCTGCATCAATGTCGAGCATGTTGTTGTATGAAATATCTTTTCCCCAAAGTTTTGTGAAAAGATCTGATAGGTTGCCGTGAAATGAGGCTTTTTGGTGTGGGTTCTCGCCGTATCGTAATTCTGATTTGCCATTGTAGCTAAGACGAAGAGCGTCGAGCTTTTCTGCTTGATTGAAGTAGTTGAAGATGGCACTGTCGTAGTGTGAACTGACTGCAAATGCTGCTGCTGCAAATCGACGACGTGTGTCGATTGATGTTTCGCATTTGCCTTCATTTACGATCTCACTTAGGGCAGGATATTGATCCATTGAGGCAACAATAAGAACGTCGTTGTAGTTTTTTGCTGCTGCACGAATTAGTGAAATGCCACCTATGTCGATTTTTTCGACGATAGATTGATTGTCGGCTCCACTTCTTACTGTTTGTTCAAATGGGTAGAGATCAACAATTACAAGGTCTATCTCAGGTATTTGGTATGATTCAAGTTGCTTTATGTCTTGTGCGTTGTCGCGGCGTGCTAATATGCCTCCGAATACTTTTGGATGTAGAGTTTTTACGCGTCCACCCAAAATAGATGGATATGAGGTTAGCTCTTCAACAGCAATAGCTTTGTGCCCTAATGATTCTATAAAAGAAAGGGTTCCACCTGTTGAGTATATGGTAACTCCATTTGCAACAAGTGAATGAATTATTTGATCTAGTCCGTCTTTGTAAAAAACGGATATAAGTGCGCTTTTTATCTTTTTCATAGATTTAGTTAATGTTACAGTTTAAAATGGTTCGTTGTAGTCGTCAGAAAAAGGGACTTCTTCAATAGGAGGAACTCCTTGCATTGCCTCGTTTTGAGGAATGCTGCGTTCTATCTTCCATGTTTGTGCTGTGGTAAACCATTTACCGTTAAATTCTCTTGACTCAAGATCAAAGAATGCCTTTACCATCTCCCCTTGTTTTAAGTTTGCCAATTGGTTCGTTTTGTCACCCCAAAACGAAAGTGATAGTTTTTTGTTAAATTCTCCAGATTTGAATTCAATAACCATCTCTTGTCTTACCCAACTGCCTCTTGATGATTGTCCACTAACCTGTGGAAGTATTGCGTAAACTGTTCCTTCTATTTCCATTGCTAATCTCTTTTTAAAGTGCAAAGTTACACTCTTTTAACATTAATTGCAATAAAGGAGTGTTTTTTTTTATTTTACAGCAAACATTTTTTATCTTTGCATTGTTGAATGTTGTATTAACGCGTATTTAGGTCGATGTTTATAGATTGTATATTGTAAATATTTACTTGTTGTATAGTGAGAATTATCTAATATTCATGTTTAATCGTATCTTTTTATCATTATTTACATATAGCACTTCTAATTTTTTAGATCAAATTTATGAATGAAAATTTCGACCCAAATAATTTATCCATAGTTAATGGAAACTATTTTGCTCTCCCTTTTGAGCCTGAAAATAGTGATTTAGTGATCATATCTGTGCCGTGGGATGCCACTGTGTCTTATCGCGAAGGCGCATCACTTGCACCCGATGCCATAATAGATGCCTCTGCGCAGGTGGATCTCTATGATCCGCACAATCCCAATGGCTACAAATGCGGAATAGCCACCATTCCTATCGAAGAGGAGATAATGCTCAGTAATAAGTTTTGCCGTCGCGATGCTGTCAAAGTAATTGAACATTTGTCGGAGGGGGGATTATCTACCGATGATGAAATATCTAAAAAGCTAAAGAGAGTAAACGATGGATCTGTTGCTGTTAATGAATATGTGTACAAAACAGCTGCCAAATGGTTAGAAAATGGCAAGAAAGTGGCGCTTGTGGGAGGAGATCACTCATCGCCTTTAGGTTTAATCAAGGCGGTAGGCGAAAAATATGAAGGTTTTGGAGTGTTGCATATTGATGCTCATGCCGACTTGCGCGAGGCTTACGAAGGCTTCACATACTCTCATGCCTCAATAATGTATAATTCATTGCGTGAGGTTCCACAAATAGGAAAATTAGTGCAGGTTGGTGTTCGTGATTTCTGCGATAGTGAGATGGAGATCATCGAATCTAATCCTAAGATAAAAACATTTTTTGATCACATTATCTCTAGTCGCATGTTCTGTGGCGAAACTTGGAGTAGCGTTGTTGATGATATTATTTCGAACTTGCCATCTAAAGTCTATGTAAGTTTCGATATAGATGGCTTATCACCATTCAATTGCCCTTCTACTGGCACTCCCGTTCCAGGGGGGATTAGCTATGAGGCTTCGGTGTTTCTAATAAACCGCATAGTGGAGAGTGGGCGCGAGATAGTTGGTTTTGATCTTTGTGAGGTTGCTCCACATCCATCGGGCGAAGATCAATGGGATGCTAATGTTGGGGCAAGGGTGCTGTTTAAATTATGTAATTTAGCATTAAAACAATAAAAAACTATTTTGAAAAGTTAGAAATATTCATAGTTTAGAATCTCAAAAAAATTATTACCTTTGTAGGATATTTCGGTTGTATGTTTTTTGCCACTGCCGAATAAATTTTTTAAATAGATTATTACCTTAATTGCATATAATGAGCACAGAAGAAGTAAAAAATGTAAACGAAGCGCCAGAAGAGGAGTATTCGGCAAGTAGTATTCAGGTGTTAGAGGGCTTGGAGGCTGTCAGAAAGCGTCCTGCCATGTATATCGGAGATATTGGTGTTAGAGGCTTGCATCATCTTGTTTATGAAGTGATGGACAACTCTATTGATGAGGCTCTCGCAGGGCATTGTACACATATTGAGGTCTACATAAACAAAGACAACTCTGTTACCGTTGTTGATAATGGGCGTGGTATCCCAACTGACTATCACCCTAAAGAGAAAAAATCAGCATTGGAAGTTGTCTTAACTGTATTGCATGCTGGTGGTAAATTTGATAAAGACAGCTACAAAGTGTCAGGCGGTCTGCATGGTGTTGGGGTTTCGTGCGTAAATGCGCTATCAATGATGTTGGAGGCAGTAGTAAAACGCGGTGGTAAAGTATATCGTCAGCGTTTTTCTAAAGGTGCACCTACCACAGAGGTCGAAATAATTGGTGAAACCACTGAAACAGGCACAACCATAACATTCCTTCCCGACAACACTATCTTCACTGAGTCAGTATATAATTTTGAGATATTATCATCGCGTCTTCGTGAACTCTCATATCTAAATAAAGGCATTCATCTAAGCATCACCGATCGCCGTCAGCAAAATGAAGATGGCACAGATGTCAGTATGGGATTTTGCTCAAAGGAGGGTTTGAAAGAGTTTGTTTCGTATCTTGACGAAAACAGAGAAAAACTTACTGAAAAAGTGATCTACATTGAAACCGATAAAGGTGGTATGCCTGTTGAGGTGGCAATGCAGTACAACAATAGCTACAACGAGAATGTACACTCATATGTAAATAATATCAATACTATTGAGGGTGGAACACACTTAACTGGTTTCCGTCGTGCTCTCACACGTACTCTTAAAAAATATGCCGACGATAGCGGATTGCTTACAAAAGCAAAAGTTGAGATTGCTGGCGATGACTTCCGTGAAGGGCTTACAGCTGTAATATCTATTAAAGTTCAAGAGCCTCAATTTGAAGGTCAAACAAAAACAAAATTAGGTAATAGTGAGGTGGCAGGTGCAGTGGATAATGCTGTTGCCACTGCATTAGCAAACTACCTTGAAGAGAATCCTAGAGATGCTCGTATAATAGTACAGAAAGTAATTTTGGCTGCTCAAGCTCGTATTGCAGCTAGAAAAGCCCGTGAAAGTGTGCAGCGAAAAACTTCGCTTTCAGGTTCAGGGCTTCCTGGAAAACTTGCAGATTGTAGCTCGCGTGATCGCGATATTACTGAGGTGTTCCTTGTCGAAGGTGATTCTGCGGGTGGAACAGCAAAACAGGGTCGTGATCGTTTGTTTCAAGCCATCCTTCCTTTGCGTGGTAAGATCCTAAATGTTGAAAAGGCTCTCGAACATAGAATTTTTGAGAGTGAGGAGATAAAAAATATCTACAAAGCACTTGGTGTTACAATCGGAACAGAAGAAGATAGCAAGGCGTTGAATCTTGATAAGATGCGTTATGGTAAGGTAATCATAATGACCGATGCCGACGTTGATGGTAGCCATATCGCAACTTTAATTATGACACTATTCTTCCGTTACCTAAACGATGTAATAAAACGCGGACACCTATATATAGCAACTCCACCTCTCTATCTTATCAAAAAAGGAAGTCAAGAAAGATACTGTTGGACTGATGAGGAGCGAATACAAACAATGGCTGAATATGGAGATAAAGGTGTGCATATGCAGCGTTACAAAGGTCTTGGTGAGATGAATGCTGAGCAGTTATGGCACACCACAATGTGTCCTAACAGCCGTACTCTTCGCCAGGTGACCATAGACTCGGCTGCTGAGGCAGATCGTATATTCTCAATGCTCATGGGCGACGATGTGCCGCCACGTAGAGAATTTATTGAGGCACACGCAAAATATGCTAAAATCGACGCTTAATAAATGGCTGAAGAGTTAATATTACCAACAAACGGAACTAAAGCAGATATTTATGAGGCAATTTTGCCCCAGATATCTGCTTTAACTCTTTTTGAAACAAATCGCACGGCATCGCTTGCAAATGTAGTAGCGGTGCTAAGGGAGGCGTTTGGGTTTTTTTGGGTTGGATTTTATCTAGTTGGCGATGATAATCAACTAGTGCTAAATGTTTTTCAAGGTAGTGTTGCATGTTCTCGTATTGGTTTTGGAAGGGGTGTTTGCGGCACGGCAGCAAAAGAAGCAAAAAGCATTGTTGTCGATGATGTTAGTAAATTTGAAGGGCATATAGTTTGTAGCAGTGCCTCGAAATCGGAGATTGTGGTTCCTATTATAAAAGACGGCAAGGTTATTGGAGTTTTAGATGTTGATAGCGATAGTATTGCTGATTTTGACACCACTGATATGAATTATCTAGAGGCGTTATGTCAAACAGTTGCATACAATTGCTTTTAAAACAACTTCTTAGTTTTCAAGCATTGCATCGTTTGTTGAATAGTTTCTTATTAAAGTAAAAATAAAATAACATTACATATATGGCATCGTCTAATTTTGTTGATTACGTAAAAATATTCTGTCGTTCCGGAAATGGAGGCGGTGGGTCGGTGCATTTTCGCCGTGAAAAATTTGTGGAGTACGGTGGTCCCGATGGTGGTGACGGAGGAAGAGGGGGACATGTCATTCTTCGTGGAAATTCCCAATATTGGACACTCATCCACCTTAAATACCGTAAACATATCCATGCAGAAGATGGTGAATTTGGTCACGGATCAAAATCTCATGGTAAAGATGGTGAGGATATAATTCTTGATGTGCCGCTTGGCACTATCGCCAGAGATTCCGAAACAATGGAGCAGCTATGTGAAGTTACTGAAGATGGTCAAGAGGTGATTTTATGTAAAGGTGGCTATGGTGGTCAAGGAAACTGGAATTTTCGTACAGCAACAAATCAAGCACCTCGTTTTGCGCGCCCAGGTGGCGATTGTGTGGAGGGTTGGTTTGTGTTGGAGCTTAAAATATTGGCAGATGTTGGTCTGGTTGGGTTCCCTAATGCTGGCAAGTCTACGTTACTGTCGGTTATCTCAGCTGCTAAACCCAAAATTGCTAACTACGCTTTCACCACTCTGGAGCCAAATCTAGGTATTGTAAGCTATCACGATTTCAAGTCATTTGTTGTGGCAGACATTCCCGGAATTATTGAGGGTGCGCACGAAGGTAGAGGGTTGGGTGTTAGATTTCCTACGTCATATTGAGCGTAATTCAGTGCTGCTGTTTATGGTTGCTGCCGATAGTTCGGATGTTGTCAGTCAATATGAAATACTACTCAGTGAGCTAACAATGTATAATCCTGAGTTGCTCGATAAAAACAGAGTTTTGGCAATCACAAAATGTGATATGCTCGATGATGAATTAATGGGAGAGATGAGACAAAACATTATAGATGGAGGAATATTCATTCCAACGGTGTTTATCTCTAGTGTTGCGGGTTATAATATTCCGCAATTGAAGGATGAGTTATGGGCAGCCTTACACATGTAAAAGTTGATTTAAAACCATTATCTCTAGGTGACCATTTGCTACCAGAGGTGGTTAAATATAGTTTTATGCCGACACCCTTTGGTAAGCAGATGTTTTTGGCATCTCTGCCTGAGGGTGTCGTCTTTTTAGGGTTTG
>JAVVZN010000038.1:0-9301 GCA_036650555.1 Rikenellaceae bacterium | reverse complement strand
AACGACAAAAACGACGACGTCGTAGATCCTGCATCGGCTAAGATGCTGATTCTAAACGAAGGTGGTTACACACGTGGCAACTCATCTTTAAGCACTATCAGCTACGACAATATCACGACAAACAAAGTTTTTGAAACAGTAAACAAAAAACCTCTAGGCGATGTTGGTCAATCTATCTGCTACTCAAGTGGAAAATATTACATTGCAATGAACAACTCTAAGAAAGTTCAAGTTATCAGTGCAAACGATTATAAATTAGTGCAAACAATCACAATCGAAGCAGGCAAAACAATTCCAATGTACATGGCTGAAATATCTAACGACAAAATCGTTCTTTGTGATGCAGCGGCTAATGTGTTATGGTTGATCGACACCAAAACCGACAAACTAGTAAAAAGCATTACCATCCCTGGCAAAGGATCAAAAATGATCGTTACTGGCGGCAAACTTTTTGTAAGCACTGGTAACAACATATTAGTTTTTGATTGTAACAACATAGAGGCAGCGCCAAAAACAATCGCTGTTTCAGTAGCCTCATCAGCGGAATTAGTGCTCGACAAAAACGGTAACATCTGGGCTTTGACAAGTGATAAAAAACTAACATCAATAAATGCAGCCACAAATGTTGTTGCCGCACCGATAGAAATACCAAAAGAAATATCACTAAACGTATGGAGCGCAAGACTAGCCATAAATCAAGATAAAGACAAACTCTATTTCAATGGCGAATCAGCCGAGAGAAAACCTATCATCTATGAGTTTGCAATCACCGCCCAAGCACCAAAAGCTTTATTTACAATCCAAAATGTAAAAACTCTCTACAACATGGCTATCTCACCCGACAATCAAATTGTGGTTTGTGATGCACTCGACTATGTTCAAGACGGTTATGTCTACACATACAAACTCGACGGCACAAAAGATAAAGAATTTCATGTTGGTATAATTCCTCAATATATCTTATTTACAAAATATAACAAAAACTAAGAAGCTGTTTTAATTTATTAATTTATTAATTTCAAACAGTTTCTAATTTCACTACTTTTGCAATCATGTATAATGTTCAAATTTAGGTTATATATATTATTAGTTATCAGTTTATTCAGCGTTAAGAAAGTTGTAGCTCAAAATAGCTACAACCTTCTTAATTTATACACCGACACCGTTCGTGTGACCTCGTCGTATAAAGCGGCACCTACGCAAACGGTTGGAGCACGACAATCAATAATACCAATCAACATAATAACTCAATCAAGTGTGAAGTCGCTAGCCGATCTGCTGACCGAAAACAGCATGATCTACATCAAAAGCTATGGCGACGGAGCTCTTGCCACATCATCGTTCCGTGGCACAAACTCAACACACACAGCAGTGAACTGGAACGGTATAAAGATAAACCCTGCCATGTCGGGAGGATTCGATTTTTCACAGTTTCCTGTATTTTTCATAGATGGGGTAACTATGTCGCACGGAGGATCAGATTTCAGCGGAGGAAGTGGTGCGATAGGTGGAAATGTGGCTTTGACAAATTCATTAACAGAAAATGATAGTACTTTGTTATCAGGATTTGCAGAGGTAGGATCCTTCTCGACATACGCGGCAGGTGTAGCACTAAAATATGGAGGCGAGAAATCGAAATATAAAACACGATTATATTATAAAAACTCACAGAATGATTTTCGTTACCTAAATAAGGTGTATGGAAAAGATGACTTCTATGAACATCGTGAAGAGTCGGCATATTCGATTGCAGGCGCCATGCAAGAGGGTTATTTCAAATTAAAAAACAACTCCGACATATCATCTGCACTTATGGTGACATATGGCGATCGAGAATTGCCACAACCAATAGTGGTTAATGTAACAAGAAATGAATCACAAAAAACATTCTCCACGAAATTTTCCACAAAATACAAAAGAGAGTTTGGTAATAACAGTATATCTGTGACAGGAGGTTATATTTTTGATTTTTTCAATTATGAGCAAAGTTTCGGAGCCGACAAAACCGATTTAACAAAGGCGAAAAACAATGCGCATACCATTCTGCTTAAAGGCGATTACAATCATAAGTTCTCAGAACAGTTCTCTATAAATTCGGCGTTGATCTACAATCACGACATCGTAATGGCAGATAGCTACACCTCTTCAACCATAAATCGTGATGTTGCATCGCTCATGGTGAATGGAGAGTGGAAACCAACCGAAAAGCTATCTATCGACGCATCGCTCATGGGTGAGATAAACAATCGTAAAGCAGCACCCACAGCCACAGCAGGCATAAACTACTCTATATTAAAATCACTAACAATAAAAGCAAGCACTTCATACAACTATAAGTTTCCAAACCTAAACGACCTCTACTGGAACCCAGGCGGCAACCCCGATCTAAAACCAGAGAGAGGAGTGGCAGCCGATGCCACACTTGCCTACACATTCAAACCTCTTTCTAAATTGTATATGAAAATAGAAGGGACATATTATGTGATGAATATCAAAGATTGGATAATCTGGATGCCAAGAAATGGCAGTTACTTATGGGAACCGCAAAACTTACTCAGAGTGCTATCGCATGGAGCCGAAATTTCATTTGAAGCAAACTATATAGCCGATTCATTCAAAGCTAAAATAGGTGCCTCCTACACTTACAGTCCATCGACAAGTCGCGAGAAAGCATTTGAGAAAGACAACTCCTACAAAAAACAACTACCCTACATCCCTCTAAACAAAGCCAATTTAAGAGTAGGAGCCGACTACAAAAATATATTTGCATCATGGCAAATATATTATGTAGACAAACGCTACACCACCACCGACAATAATTACAGCACCGCAGCCTACACAATAAATGATTTTGAGATTGGCTACAACCTAACAATAAATAAGAAGTTAAAACTACCTATAAAATTCAAGATAAACAATCTTTTTAACACCTATTGGGAATCAACCCAATACTATCCAATGCCACTTAGAAGTTTCATGCTAAACATCGGAATAACAATTTAAAAAGCTATTTTTTATTGTTGTCCAGTGAAAACTTCGAACATAGTATGGTTTGCTTTTATTTACAGCATATTTACGTACTAGGGGCTTGGAAATTTTCACCTAAGACATTGGTAATAAATAATAAACAATAGTATCCATAACTATAATAAAAACAACATTATGAAGAAAATAGGTAGTTATCAAAATAACGTAACATGTAATATTGAAAAAGGAGTTGTGTTCTTTCTTTTACTTTCGCTTTCAGCTTGCAATAATGGTAAATCATCTCCTCAAGCGGCAGAAACATCGGCAGATACAACCATAGTTAAAGTTTCAGCCGACACCACACATGTAGATGCTATAACATCTGCCACCTCAAAACCGAATCAAATATCTTTCAACGGCACTATTGTTATTCCACCACAACGTCATGCCACTGTGTCGCTTACAATTGGTGGAGTGGTGGAGAACACCTCTTTATTATCAGGACAATATGTGAAACAGGGCGATGTGCTTGCCACATTGAAAAATCCAGATTTTATCGCCTTGCAACAAACATATCTTGATAGCTATGCACAAAGTGAATATCTATTAATGGAATATGATCGTCAGAAGGCATTATCGTCTGAGCAAGCCGCCTCACAAAAGAAATTTCAACAAAGCAAGGCCGATTATCTTTCAATGAAAAGTAGGGTGGAAGGTGCAGCAGCGCAGCTCTCATTGCTCGACGTAAATACAGTTTCGTTGTTAAAAAATGGTATTGAACCATTGTTGCAGGTGAAATCACCTATCAGTGGCTATATTAGCAACGTAGCGATGAATATTGGCAGATATATTCAACCTGGAGAGGTGTTGTGCGAGGTGATAGATAAATCTGCACCTATGCTCTGTTTGAAAACCTACGAAAAAGATCTTGTAAATATGAAGATAGGAAGTCCTGTTCAGTTTCGTGTCAATGGCATGGGAACCGCAGTTTTTCAAGCAACAGTGACATCTATCGGACAAAAGGTTGATCAAGTAAATCGCTCTCTTGAAGTTTATGCAAGCATTAAAGATGGAGATCCGCAATTCCGCCCAGGCATGTATGTTACGGCTAGAATACAAAAAAAATAACTACCTTTGTACCATGATTTCAATCATTAGTAAAATAAAAAACAAACCATATTATCTGGTCACTAGCATTATTTCTCTGACGGTGGCTGTGTTAATTCATTTTCCGGAATTGGTGTCGCTTTTTGATAAGTTTGAAAGCCAAACCTTATTTCCGGGGATGACATTTACGGATGTTGCAAATGAGGTGTTTTTCACTTTTATCTCCTTGTTGCTACTGTTTTTTATCAATACTCGTTTTTTCCATTTTGATAGAACATTAATTCGTATCTCATGGCAAAAGATGATTGTGTCTTTTGTGCTAACATGGGTTTTAAGTAATCTACTAGGTCAAGGTTTTGTGTTTCTACATAGCACGCTAAATATTCCTGCCATCAATGCAATGGTGCATCACTATCTCCATCCTCTACGCGATTTTATCATGTCAAGTCTTGTCACTACGAGTTGTTATATCATCTACTTAATACGTCGTCAGCAGCAAGTAGTGATAGAAAACCAACAGTTGCAAGCTGAGAATATATTGAATCAATACGAGGTTTTGAAGAATCAGCTAAACCCACACATGCTATTCAATTCGCTCAACACACTACGCTCTCTAGTGCGCGAAAATCAAGACAAAGCACAAAAATATATACAAGAGCTCTCTAGTGTGTTGCGCTACACCTTACAAGATAATAAATCACAGTGTGTTCGTCTGCGTGAAGAGATGGCCTTTGTGTCGGCATACAACTATATGTTAAAAATGCGATATGAAGATAATCTTACCTTCGACATACAGATAGATAAGGCTTTAGTTGATTATTATTTACCACCGATGGCAATTCAGGTGTTGATAGAAAATGCAGTGAAACACAACGAAATAAGTAATCGCCGTCCGCTTACCATTCACATTGCCACCGATGACGACTATGGGCTATACGTAAGCAATCCTCTACAACCTAAACTCACTGCAACAGGCGGAACAGGGGTGGGGTTGGCTAATTTAACGAAGCGTTATAAGCTTCTGCTTGGTCAAGATATAATTATTACCGAGAATAAGAATTTTACAGTTCGTATTCCTTTAATCCGCGAATGTTTATGAAAACAGTTATTATAGAAGATGAAAAAGCAGCTGTGCGCAACCTTACCTCATTACTCCTTGAGATACGTCACGACACTCAAATCGCGGCGGTGATAGACAGTATTGCCGATGCCATAGAATGGTTCTCAACCAATCCAATGCCTAATTTTGTGTTTATGGATATTCATCTTGCCGATGGATCAGCTTTCGAGATATTTGAACATGTCAGCATCACGTGTCCTATAATTTTTACTACTGCCTATGATGAGTATGCTTTGCGTGCTTTTAAGGTGAATAGTATTGATTATCTACTCAAACCAATAGGAAAGGAAGAGATGCAACGTGCTTTTGATAAACTTGATCATCTTCATGGCATTGATAGCGCAGAGGTAGACGATCACAAAGAGCAGTCTAATACTTTGCAAACCAGTGAGCTATTAAATATATTTCGCTCATTGAAAAAACAAGAGAAATATAAAACACATTTTCTTATTCCGTTGAAAGGAGATAAATTACTCCCAGTTTCCGTTGAAATGATTCGTCTATTTTACATTAAAGATGGACAGGTGAAAGCCATACTTAACGATAATAGAGAATACGTATTTCCTCAAACACTTGATGAACTCACGGAATGTCTAAATCCGATGCTCTTCTTTCGTATCAACAGACAATACCTTATTTCACGCGAGTCGATAAAAGATATTGACCTCTGGTTTAATAGTAGATTATCTATAAATCTATATTATCCGATAGATAATGAAAAAATATTGGTTAGTAAAACACGAGTAGCAGAATTTAAAGAGTGGTTTAGTAGAAAAAGTGCCAATTTTGAACAATAGTAGACTGTTTATGGGTTAAATAAAAACATCCCAAAAGTCAGATATCTGACTTTTGGGATGTTTATTTGTAAAATAGATTTTCGTATTTTACTGCTTTTCTATTTTCTTTATTTCGTTTAATGCCGTTTGTATCATTTTGTTCGATGGATCTGAATTTACAATCATAAAATAATGACTGGTATCCCAAAGTTTCTGAGCTATCAATGCTTTTATCTGTAATAGAACATAACTTTTAAGTTTATCAGCCTCATTTTTATCATCTTTTATCTTGTTCTTGTCGGCTAAAAGTTTCAGATCGTTGTACATTTGATCGGTGATGATGAAATTATTTTGGAATTTCTCAAATTTAGGATATTTCTTATTTAGAGAATTTCTATTTATGTCGTAATAATTCGCAACATAATCACCAATCAACCCTTTACCTATCACTTGTCCCCAATATTTGCTGTTTAGTGTGGTGTCGGATGGAACAAAAACATCGGGATTTATGCCACCTCCACCATACACAGTGCGCCCTTTAATCAATGTTTTGTATTTTAATGAGTCGGGGACATCTTTGAATATTGAATCGGCATGAGCTGCCTCATTGCTGATGTAACGTTTAATGTAGTTGGCATAGTAATCGTCTTGTTTTCCCAACACATAAGGACGTTGAATAAATCGTCCACTAGGTGTGTGGTAGCGTGCAATGGTGATTTGTAGTGCCGATGAATCTCTTAGAGGAAATTGTCGTTGAACTAACCCTTTTCCAAATGTAGAACGCCCAACAACTGTGCCTCGATCCCAGTCTTGCACTGCACCTGTCACAATTTCACTTGCTGATGCCGACTCCTCATCAACTAGCACAACTAAAGCTCCAGTGGTGTATGCACCATTTGGATAAGCGTATATATTGCTTCTACTAACTTTTTTACCCTCGGTGTAGAGAACTAATGATTTTTCGGGTAACAGATTACTCGATAGAGAAATTGCCTGGTCGAGCTGCCCGCCGCCATTGCCTCTTAAATCGAGTATAACACCATTGACTTTATCTCCCGACGATTTTTTCAATGAATCTAATGCTTGAGTAAACTCGTCGGTGGTGGTTGCCATAAATCTGTTTAGCTTAATGTATGCAGTAGTTGGGTCGATCAAATAGGCTGCATCCATGCTCACGATAGGAATTTTATCGCGCACAATAGTGAAGTCAAGAGTGCCATCTACTGCTTTACGTACCACGGTAAGCTTTACAATAGAACCTTTCTTTCCACGTAGATATTTATGAACATCGGTTTTGGAGATGCCTATTACGTTTGTGGTATCAACTTTAATGATTCGATCGCCTGAATGAAGTCCAACCTTCTCCGATGGACCTCCTTTGATGGTATTAACAACAATAAGTGTGTCGTTTATCACGTTGAACTCAATGCCTATGCCTTCAAAATTACCAGAGAACATCTCTGTGGATAGTTTCATCTCTTCTTTTGTGAGATATGATGAATGCGGATCAAGCTCCGATAGCACTTTGTTTATTGCAGCATCGGTGAGCTTTTCAGCATCAATATCCTCTAGGTAAACCATATCTAGCAGAGATATTAGACCAGCAAGCTTTTCGCCTTGCGAGAGAGCTTTTTGCGATGGTCCAAGTCGCTTGTTTTGAACTACTCCTTGAGAATACGAGAATAGAGGAACAAGTAATAGAAGTGTTAAAAAGAAATTTTTTATCATAAAAATATAATATTAATTCATAACTTTGCTAAAATGCGTTGATCAATTATTATACAATATTACTAATTTTTTCTCGAAATAATTTATATAAAGTGATTGTAAATAATTATTGATGTATTTTACTGCATCTATTTTGCCGTAGATTTTTACTTGTAAACCTAAGGTTTACCGGGGTAAATCTAGGTTTTTAGGTGAAAAATATGCGGTGAGAGAGATGTGGCAAAATGTAGCAATAATTTTTATCTATTACTTACATATATGAAAAAGTTTTTTTATCTTTTATTTATCCCTATCGTGCTGATGGCATGTAAGGAAAATAACAAAAAATTAATTACTGCACCCACGCTGCACAAGCTGACAGAAATCAATAGCGGATGGGAATTTCGCCAGAAGGGTGGTGACAAATGGTATAAAGCAGAGGTGCCAGGTGTGGTGCATACTGACTTGTTTGCAAACGGTTTGATGAAGATCCCTACTACTCAACAAATGAGAGTAAGCTACAATGGATTGAGGAGAAAGAGTGGGAGTATCAAACTAAATTTAATATCACTGCCGAGCAAATGGCATCGGAGAATTTGATGTTGGATTTTAAAGGACTCGACACCTATGCACAAGTATCGGTAAATGGAGAGCTTTTGTTGCGTTCCGACAACATGTTTATCGAGTGGAAGATAGACATCAAACCATATGTGAAAGAGGGTGAAAACATACTTAATATAGTGTTTGAATCGGCATATAATGTTGGAAAAGAGATAGCAAAAGGTTATCCTAAACTTCCTGCCGACAACGATAAAGGTGTGGAGTACAAAACTAGTGTCTTTACACGTAAAGCGCCATACCATTATGGATGGGATTGGGGTCCGCGATTTGTTACTGCTGGCATTTGGAAACCTGTTTATGTGGAGCAAATTGCAGGTGCAGCAATAGATAATGTGCAGTATGTTCAGTTGTCGCAATCAGATTCATTGGCTAAATTCAATGCTCGTATCACAATTGAGGTTTCAAATTTATTGGCAGGTCGTGTGGTGCTACTTAGCGACGATGGTAATGAGTATGGCTCAACAGCAGATATGGAGTTCAAACAAGGCATAAACGTTGTTACAATACCTTTCGTAATAAAAAATCCTGAGTTATGGTGGCCAAACGGAATGGGTAAACCAAAACCTACGCTTTATGGTATTAATGCCATTCTTTTAGATAGTGCAAAATTGGTTTGTGATCGCTCATCAGCACGTCTTGGCGTTCGTGAGGTGGAGCTTATTCGTGAGGCAGATTCTGTTGGCGAAAGTTTCTATTTCAAAGTAAATGGTGTGCCTCTCTTTATGAAAGGGGCTAATGTCATTCCGCAAGATGTATTCTTACCACGCGTAACAAAAGAACGTCAGCAAAAACTTGTTGATGTGGCAGTGGAGTCGAACATGAATATGCTTAGAGTATGGGGAGGAGGAATCTACGAAACCGACGATTTCTACAACTATTGCGATCAACAAGGTATCTTCGTTTGGCAAGATTTCATCTTTGCTTGCGGTTTCTATCCTTGGGATGAACCATTTTATAACAGTGTACGCACAGAGGCGCGTCAAAACATTCGTCGTCTGCGAAA
>JAVVZN010000037.1:2370-9306 GCA_036650555.1 Rikenellaceae bacterium | reverse complement strand
ATCTTTGCGACAAGTTTCACCTTTAATTTTGGCAATAAGACCAAAAAAAATTGTGTGCAAAACAAAAATACTTATTGGATTTAAAAAAATAGTGTATCTTTGCACACTACAAAATTGAAATCAATTAATTAATTATTAAATATTTTACGGATTATGACAAAAGCGGATATCGTAAGCGAAATTTCTAAAAGCACTGGCGTAGAGAAAGTCCTAGTGCAACAAATTGTAGAATCGTTTATGGAAAATGTAAAGGTATCTCTTGTTAAAGGTGACAACGTATATCTAAGAGGTTTTGGATCTTTTATCATCAAAAAACGTGCACAAAAAGTGGCTCGTAACATCTCTAAAAATGTTACTATCACAATTCCTGAGCACAACATTCCAGCATTCAAACCTTCAAAAACATTCGTTGGCGAAGTTAAGAAATAACAAACACTTTAACTAAACTATTATTAATTATAAAACAAAAGAGTCATGCCAAGCGGAAAGAAAAGAAAAAGACATAAAATGGCTACTCATAAACGCAAAAAACGTCTAAGAAAAAATAGACATAAGTCGAAGAAGTAGTCTTTTTTTTATGAAAGGTAAAACCTAAAGGAGCATTTTCTTCTTTAGGTTTTTTTAAAACCCGCATCAACATGATTGCGGTATAGAAAGGAAATAATAGTGGCAAACAAAGAATTAGTCGTTCACGTAGCAGACAATATGATCCATATTGCACTGCTCGAGGAGAAACTCCTAATGGAGTATCATAAAGTTGAACGGGTAGGAGGATATAGCGTAGGTGACATCTATCTAGGTAAAGTAAGAAAAACAATGGCAGGGCTCAATGCCTCATTTGTCAATATCGGACATGGCAAAGATGCTTTCTTACATAGATTAGACTTGGGGGTACATTATAAATCAATGTGCAAACTTGTTGATACACTTATTAAGAAGAAGAAGAGTGTTGCATTTTCCGGATTTAAAAAAGTTGAAGATTTCTCAGTAAACGATAAGATTACCGATATTTTATCATCGGGAGATACTGTTCTTGTACAAGTAATAAAAGAGGCTATTTCAACAAAAGGTCCTCGTCTTGCTTGCGAAATATCTCTTACAGGCAGACACGTTGTGTTATTGCCAATGGGTTCAAAAATAGCATTATCTCAAAAGATACGCGTCAGCGAAGAGCGAAAACGTCTTAAAAGAAGTGTGGCTAACGTGCTACCTCCAAATTTCGGAGCCATAGTACGCACAGCAGCCATAGGCGCCGACGGAGTGGACATTGAAAACGATGTTATGATGCTCGTAAATCGTTGGGAAGACATATTATTAAAGATCAAAGATGCCGAAGTTCCATCACTCATATTAAGTGAGGACAATCGTGTAAACACTATGCTTCGCGACATCCTCAGTGATCAATTCAGCAACATATACGTAGACGACAAACTGCTCTACGATGATATAAAAGAGTATATAAAACATATAGCTCCCGAAAAGGAGAAGATTGTAAAACTATATAAAGGAACCTCTGTTTCAATATTCGACAACTACGATATTACCCGCCAAATCAAAGGTTTATTTGGTAAACTTGTGCCGTTTAAACGCAAGGCATACATGATAATTGAGCACACTGAAGCTCTCCATGTTATTGATATAAACAGCGGCACACGTCTTAGCAACGCCACCTCTCAAGAAGAGGTTGCACTTGATGTGAACCTAAATGCTGCGCCACATATTGCCCGACAACTACGTCTGCGCGACATGGGTGGAATCATTGTTATAGACTTCATCGACATGCACAAAAAAGAGAATCGTGATGCTCTTTTTGAGGCCATGAAATCAGAGATGGCAACAGATAGAGCTAAGCACACAATTCTACCTCTTTCAAAATTTGGATTGATGCAAATCACTCGTCAGAGAGTGCGTCCTGAAACGAAAATTGAGATTGCCGAAACATGTCCAACATGCCGTGGCACAGGTGCAATCACTCCATCAATACTATTCGACACACAAATCGAGAATAAGATTGAGTATTTTGTTGAAGATCAAAATTGCAGATGGCTTACCATAAAAGTTCATCCATATCTTGCTGCCTACATCAAACACGGCTTGATCTCGCATGAGCTACGTTGGATGTTCAAATATAAATGTATCATTCGAGTTATCCCCGATGAATCAATGGGCTATGTCGATGCTAAATATTTTGACCACAGTGGTTACGAACTTTTCTCAGGTTCACTGTTTGATCTTGATATAATTGATGACGAGAATGAAAATGAAAACAGCATAGACGATAACAACGATGACGACTAACAAAATTCGTCGAAGTTTTTAAAATTCAAATAGCCTATGCTATACAAAGAGGTTATAGAGAAATTTGAGCAGTCGGAGCAGATAGATGAAATTATCAACTCCGACACTCAAAGTATATGTGTTTCTGGTCTGACAGGTTCATCTACCGCCATTGCCATCGGATCTGTGGCAAAAAAAAGCGGAGGTGTTCATGTTGTTGTGCTTGATTCAAAAGATGAAGCTGGCTATTTCTACAATGATCTTACATCATTTTGGGATAACCATAAAATCTTTTATTTCCCTTCTGGCTACAAACGATCAATAATCTACGGTGAATCAAAACCGGCAGGTGTCGTACAGCGCAACAACCTTCTAGCCCACATACAAGAAGGCATAGCAAAAAATTCTTACACTATCATCTGCACCTATGCAGAAGCAATAATAGAGAAGACATTAACAAAAAAGGAGCTATCGAGCAACTCAGCCACATTATACCTCGGCGAGAAATATTCAATAGATTTTATTGAGGAACTTTTAAAATCTATGGATTTTCAGAAGGTTGATTTTGTTTACGAACCCGGTCAATTCTCAATTAGAGGCGGAATAATCGACATCTTCTCTTATTCCGACAACAAACCATATCGTATTGATATGTTTGGCAATGAGATAGACTCCATACGAACATTCGACATCAACACTCAGCTATCTGTTGAAAAGGCAAATAAAATATCTATCTTTCCAGAGCTATCACACAAAAAAGAGGATAGCCAGCGATGGATTTGGTTCGACCAGCTACTTAGCGAGTGCGACATTCCAAACCCTACGTATTGGATAAACAGCGGTGATAACTTCACTAAAATAGTAAAAGATCTACGTGTCAAACTTATGAAAGATGAATCTGCAATGAAAGATTATGTTGCCGATTATAGAACCATTGTCAATTCACTTTCAAAGAGGAAGATCATAACATTACGCGAAACATTCAAAGAACCCGAACTAGACCCTGTAAAAGAGATAAAATTCAACACCTCTCCGCAGATGATGTTCAACAAAAATTTTGAACTTCTTGCCGACTTCTTTGAGAAAAACATAGAGAAAGGCTTTAAAAATTATATTCTTACCGAAAATCAAAACCAGATAGAGCGACTACTCACTATCTTCGTTTCGCTAGGAAAGAAAGACACTCTATTTAAAAACATCCCAGCATCTATACACGAAGGGTTTACCGACAACTCTGCAAAAATATCGCTTTTAACCGACCATCAAATATTTGAACGTCATCATCGCTACACCGTTAGCTCCGACCTTCCTAAAGCAGAGGCGCTCACCGTCTCAGAACTAACATCCCTATCAATAGGCGATTACATAGTGCATATTGATCATGGGGTAGGACGTTTTGGAGGATTAGTAAAGAGCATGGAAGGGGGTAAGATAAATGAGGCTGTGAAACTCACATACGGCAGTGGCGACATACTACTAGTAAATGTTCACTCCCTCCACAAAATATCTAAATATTGCGATAAAGATTGTGCTGCAAATCCCAAAATAAATAAACTTGGGCACGGAGCATGGCAGAAGCTGAAAGCCACAACAAAAAGTAAGGTAAAAGATATAGTAGACGACCTAATCAAACTTTACGCAAAACGACGTCAATCTCAAGGATTTGCCTTCTCACCCGATGGTTACCTACAAAATGAGCTTGAGGCATCGTTTATGTATGAAGACACTCCCGATCAACAGAAAGCCACCGAGGCATTCAAAGCCGACATGGAGCAACGCATCCCTATGGATAGACTTGTGTGTGGCGATGTTGGGTTTGGCAAGACAGAGATAGCCATACGGGCAGCTTTCAAAGCCGTCACAGATGGCAAGCAGGTGGCAGTACTTGTTCCAACAACAATACTATCACTGCAACACTTCCGTACCTTTTCACAACGCTTAAAAGAGTTTCCTGTCACCATCGAGGCACTATCACGTAGCAAAACTGCTAAAGAAACAGCAGAGATCACCGAACGCACAAAAAAAGGTGAGGTAGACATACTAATAGGAACGCACAAAATATTAAGCAAAAACATAATCTTCAAAGATTTAGGATTATTAATAATCGACGAGGAGCAGAAATTCGGGGTATCGAGTAAGGAGAAACTACGCTACATGCGCGAAAACATCGACACACTAACACTAACCGCCACCCCAATTCCACGCACACTTCAATTTTCTCTTATGGGTGCGCGCGACCTATCAATCATAAGCACTCCACCGCCAAACAGACAACCTGTGACAACCGAAGTTCATGTATTCAATCCCACACTTATAAAAGAGGCAATAGAATATGAAATAGGCAGAGGCGGGCAGGTATATTTTGTGCACAATCGTGTTGATACCATATCCCATATTGCATCACTTGTCGAACAGTTAGTGCCTAACGCAAGAATAGCCGTTGGTCATGGACAGATGAAATCTGACCAACTCGAAAAGGTCATAACCGATTTCATATATGGCGAATACGACATACTTATCGCCACTACAATCATTGAGTCTGGCATAGACATCTCAAATGCCAACACAATGATAATAAATAATGCGCAAAATTTTGGACTGAGCGACTTACACCAACTACGCGGACGTGTTGGACGTACAAACCGAAAAGCATATTGCTACCTACTTACTCCTCCAGAAGAAACTATCTCAGAAACAGGTAGACGCCGACTCAGAGCCATAGAAGATTTCAGTGAGCTTGGATCTGGATTCAATATTGCAATGCAAGATCTCGACATACGAGGTGCTGGCAACCTTTTAGGCGGAGAACAAAGCGGATTTATCTCAGACATAGGATTCGAAACATATCAGAAAATATTGAATGAGGCGATCATCGAATACCGTGAAGAACATAAAGATATTGAGTTCAACGATAGCAACACACCAAACTGTTCTTCGATAGAGTATATATCTGACTGTCAAGTAGAAATAGCAGAAGAGGCATTTATTCCTGATAATTATGTTTCAAATGTCAATGAAAAGATACAACTTTACAGAAAAATTGACAACCTGCAAGAGCGCGAAGCAGCCGAATTATTGAAAATATCGTTGGTAGACCGTTTCGGTGCATTACCAACAGTGGTAGAAAATTTGTTTAATGTTGTAGAGATTCGTCGTTATGCAATATTTTTAGGTTTTGAAAAGATCATTATAAAGAACGGTTTTTTAATTATACATTTCATATACAACTCTGTTTCTCCATACTACGACAGCGAGCGATTTAAACGACTTATGCAATATATTGACACTGCACCAAAGAACTATAAATTGAAACACAAAACCACCATGCTACTGCTATCAATAGGATCTGTAAAAGGTGTTGCCGACGCAAAAGAACAGATTAAGAAAATGGTAGATGTAGTAAAATAGAGCACTTGCAATGAAAAGTTTAATCATTGATGAAGGAAACACATTTATAAAGATTTCAATTATGTCGGATAACGGCGAAATTGAAAAAAGTTGTCGTGTCAAAGAGATGTCAAAGAGTACTCTGGCAAAACTGTTTTCAGAATATAAAATAGAAGAGGCAATCTATTGTTCGGTCAGAGAGATAAACATTGATGTGTGCAAATATTTAGAAAGAGAGTGCAACTATTTTATACCATTCACAAATCAAACTCCCATTCCAATAAAAAACGACTACACCACTCCGCAGACAATAGGCGCAGACCGATTGGCAGCAGCTGTCGGAGCCTCTGAACTTTTCCACGGACACAACATTCTCATCATCGACTTAGGTAGTGCAATTACTGTTGATTTTGTAGAGAATGGTAAAATATTTAAAGGTGGAAATATTTCTCCCGGAGCATCACTAAGATTCAAATCTTTAAACACTTTTACCAATAAACTGCCATTATGTAACCTTAACGAAGAAAAACATTCACTTTGCGCACGTAGCACTTTATCAGCAATTGAGAGCGGTGTTGTGCTAGGAATAGTCTATGAAATAGATGGTTACATAAAAGCATACGAAGAACTATACGATGATCTAAAAATAATTTTTACCGGTGGAGATGCAAAATATTTTGGTAGCAAATTTAAAATACCGATATTTGCAAATTGTGAGATTGTTACCAAAGGTTTGTATAAAGTTTTAAAATATAACGATGTCGATATTAAACAGAAATAAAAGTTTTCTAATTACAATAACTCTAGTGCTATCATCTTTTGCAGCCATAGCGCAGCAAGATGGTATGAATGTTTTTTCTCCCTACACCTTCTACGGTATAGGAAGCATGAATATGCTTGGAAGTGCGGAGAATAAATCAATGGCAGGAGCAGGTATCGCCACAAGAAATAGCGTCTACATGAATGCGCTAAATCCAGCAGGGCTGAGTGCTGTGCCTAGCCAAACTTTTCTATTTAGTTTCGGCGTTCAAGGCGACAACAACTATCTTAAAACCTCCGCCAATAAGAGCAGTAACAACACTTTTAATATCAGTGAGGTAGGATTACAGTTTCCTATTGCACGAAATTTAGGTTTCGGATTCATAATGAATCCTTATAGCTCAGTTGGATATAAAATGTCTCAAAACTCCACCGATCCAAACATCATTGCTAATTTAGGTAATGTGTCGTACAACTATAAAGGTAGTGGAGGAACCACTCTTTTGAAAGCTG
>JAVVZN010000037.1:0-2360 GCA_036650555.1 Rikenellaceae bacterium | reverse complement strand
TCGGATGGGAACCTTTCATAGGTAAAGGGCTCTCAATAGGTGCAAACCTGCTATATTATCATGGTAGCATAGATCGCTCAGCTGAAACAAATATTGATCCTGTGATGGACCCAACAAAAATTTACAGAACCATCCAATCAGTAAGCACATACCAATTTGGCAAGCTAAACGCTGAGATAGGAGCTATATATAGTCTTAAATTAAAGAACAACAAAACATTAAATTTCGGTTTGACTTATCAACCGAAGATGAATATCACGGTAGACCAAAGTAAAGATATAACAAGTTTTAGTGAAGTTTCTTCAGATTCCATATATAGTGCATCATCAAAAACTAAATTGGTGCTACCTCAGAAATTTTCTGCTGGGATCAGCTACGGATCGCCAAAATTGGAGTTCTCGCTTGACTACATCTACCAAAACTTTGAAAACGCCTACCAAATAGCCGCCGCTGAGTCAAATATATCTCTTACCAAATATCAAGACATCAGAATGGGACTAAGCTACACGCCAAATCGTTACGACATACGTAGTGCAATGAAACGCTGGACATATCGCGCTGGCTTACGCTACGGAAACTCATACATGACCGTAAATGGTAAAAAAATTGACGACTACTCCCTTACAATAGGTGTAGGTGTTCCACTTCAACAAAACGGACTTACACACATGAACTTAGGTTTTGATGTTGGCAGACGTGGATCAATAAAAAACACCTTCGTACAAGAGACTTACTTCCGAATTTATCTTGGCGTAAATTTATTTGTTACACAAGAATGGTTTGTAAGACATAAATTTAAATAAAAATTACTATATTTGTAATCTGAGATCAAAACTGTAATAAGAACGATCAGATAATCAAACATCGAATAGCTAATTATAATAAATCTAATAAATAGAATAGTCATGAAAGTCAAATCATTAAAAGTTTTATTAACAACTTGTCTAGCAGCGTTATCTATTGGCGTTTTTGCTCAAGTAGACTACAATCAAGCTGCTTTTGCAAAATATGGGAAAGATGCAACAGAGAGAGAACAAAATTTTAAGGCATATAGTTTCTTCAATGAAGAATATGCCTCAAAGAACTATCCTATGGCAACACTCCATCTAAAACAACTTACACAAAGCATTCCAGCGGTACATCAAAACCTATACATCAAAGGTTTGATGATTTACAACAATCTTATTTCTACTGCAAAAACAGCAGAACAAAAGAAAACATACATAGATAGCTTGATGATTCTTCATAATCTTCGTATGGAAAACTATGGCAACGATGCAAAAAGAGGTAAACCATACATCATGGGAGAAATTCTAAAAGATTATTTGAATTACTATCAAGATGATCACAAAAAGATCATCGACATGGTAGACAAAACATTGAAAGAAGTAGGTCCTAAAATTGATGTAGAGATTCTTCCAGCTTATTTCAACTATCTTGTTGAAGCATATAAAGCCGACAAAATAGATACAGAAATTGTTCTTAGCGAGTACGACAAACTTAGTACTACTGCCGATGCAAGCACTTCACCTGCGAAAGACGGAGCAAAATCAACTATTGATCAGTTACTTATGCAAAGTGGCGCAGCATCATGCGAAAATCTTGAACAAATCTTCAAACCACAATACGAGGCTAATCCAAACGACAAAGAGCTCATTTCCAAAATTATCCGCACATTAGCAAGAGCACAATGCTCGTCAGATTTCCAACTTATGCTTGCTGAAAAACATTACAGTATAGATCCATCATCATCTGCCGCAGCAAATCTAGCATACGCATTTGAGAAAAAAGGTGAGTTCGACAAAGCAATTCAATACTATAATGAGGCTATAAACAAAGAACCAGACAACAAAAATAAAGTGTCTTTTGCACTAAGTGGAGCAGGCATGGCGGTTGTTAATTCTCGTCTTAGTGATGCTGTAAAATTTGCTCGTAAAGCTCTTGAAATAAACAGCGAAGAGGGTTTAGCATACTTCTTGCTTGCACAAGCACAAGCACAATCAGTTGGTGGCTGTGGCGCATTTGAGAAACAAGCTGCATTTTGGGTGGTTGTTGATAACCTTCAACGTGCTCGCAACCTTGTCAGCGGCGACTATCTTCAAAAAGTAAATGAGTCTATTGCAAACTTCTCTCGTTACTTCCCAACTGCTGAAGAAATTTTCTTCAACGACTTAAAACCGGGAAGTTCATACACAGTAAATTGTGGTGCAGTTTCAGGAACAACAACAATCAGAGCGAAAAGATAACATATAATACAAAATCAAAAAATTAGAAATTGAATATATACGCTCTTATAGTGTTATATCAATTTCTAATTTTTATTTTATTGTTGTCTGATAAAAATTTCAAAACGTAGTGTG
>JAVVZN010000036.1:0-9353 GCA_036650555.1 Rikenellaceae bacterium | reverse complement strand
AGATCATTTTCATCAACCTTGTAAGGCACTAACTCATATGGCACAGATCCTTTGTCGAGCAGACGTGCCGCATTTGTCTTATTTATTTTTGTCATAACTTCACTATCGTTTACTACTCTTGCTTCTCATCGTCGTCAGAGTCGAAGAAATATGTCTGCATAAGATCGTCAATATCACGACGATCTTTTTTTGTTGGACGTCCTGCACCGCGGTCACGTTGCATGAAGACAGCATGATTACTCAAATATAGCTTGTCTAACTCATCACTAGATGTGATGTTTTGAGCATAATCTGGAACCAGCTTTGCACCTACTCGCCCAGAGATTATTGCCAACACCTTAAAAGAATAGACCACTGGCATTTTTCTAACACTTACTGTGTCGCCAACCCTCACCTCTTTACTTGCTTTGGCGTTCATGCCATTAATCTGAACCTTACCACTTTTACACGCTTCTGTGGCTATGCTACGTGTTTTGTATGCTCTAATTGCCCATAGCCATTTATCTATTCTTTCACTCTCTTTTGTTGTCATTACAGTTTCATTGTTAGTTGAATGCGACCTCTTACCAAATCTACGTCTGTGACCCTCACTAACACATGTTGGTGAAGTTTTACCACATCGGACGGGTTCGACACAAATTTATTGGCAAGCTGCGATATGTGCACCAAACCATCTTGCTTCACCCCTATATCTACAAACGCTCCAAAGTTAGTAATATTAGTCACTATTCCAGGCAGCTCCATGCCTATTTTTAGATCATTAATTGAATATACATCGGGCGCAAACTCAAAAGTTTTTATCTCCTCACGAGGGTCTAACCCCGGTTTTTCCAACTCTTTAAGTATGTCGAGTATGGTTGGCATACCAACATCTGTACTCACATAACGGTGAGGATCTATATTCTTGCGCATCTCTGCACTATCAATAAGCGTTTTTACGTTACAACCTAAATCTTTGGCCATTCTATCCACAATAGCATACGACTCAGGGTGCACCGCACTCTCATCTAAAGGATTTTGACCACCTTTTATCCTCAAAAATCCTGCACATTGCTCATAAACCTTTGCACCTAAACGTGGAACCTTAAGAAGTTGTTTACGTTCGGAAAAATCGCCATTTGCCGCACGGTATTCAACTATATTTTTGGATAGCACATTACCAATACCCGACACATAACTAAGCAGATGATATGAGGCAGTATTTAGATTCACCCCAACTTTATTCACGCAACTTTCAACCACAGTATCAAGTGAATTTTTCAGCAATGTCTGATCCACATCATGTTGATACTGACCTACTCCAATACTTTTTGGATCTATCTTCACTAACTCTGCCAACGGATCCATCAACCTACGACCAATAGAGATAGCCCCACGCACTGTGACATCAAACTGCGGAAACTCTTCACGCGCCACAGCCGATGCCGAATAGACCGATGCCCCATCTTCACTTACCATATAAACCTCCACATCGTGTGAAAATTCAATGCGTTTGATAAGCTGCTCTGTTTGACGCGACGCAGTGCCATCGCCAATGGCAATAGCCTGCACGTTGTAGCTCTCAACCATGGTGGCAATCTTTTTTATAGATTGCATTACTTCGTTTTGAGGCTCGTGCGGATATATGTTTTCGTTGTGTAAAAATTCTCCTCTATGATTTAAACACACCACCTTACATCCTGTGCGATAGCCTGGATCAATAGCGAGTATGTTTTTACCACCTAATGGCGACGAGAGTAGTAGCTGACGAAGGTTATCGGCAAAAACTTGAATGGCCTGTTTATCGGCAACCTCTTTTGCTGAGGCAAGCAACTCATTATCTAGCGATGGTTTAATCAATCGTTTGTAGCTATCGTCGATTGCCGATTCAATCACATCAACACACTCTTTAGTTGCTCCACGTTTTATTACCAAACGATCAATAAGACCGATAGCATCATCTTTCTCAACATCTATTGCTATCTTCACAACTCCCTCTTTCTCAGCTCGGAAAAGTGCCATCAACCGATGCGAAGGCTGACGCAAAATAGAACCACTGAAATCAAAATAGTCGCTATACTTCACCCCTTCTACTTCTTTTCCCTTTATCACACTACTTTTTATAATTGCCTTTTGCTTAAAGAGTTTACGTAATGAAGCGCGTACACTTTCTGTTTCGCCAATTTTCTCGGCAATGATGTCACTCGCACCTGCTAAAGCATCGGCAGTAGTTTCAACATTCTCGCCAATATATTTCTCACTCTCAGCCTCCACATCTGAAACATTCTGATTGAAGATTGCCTCTGCAAGCGGTTCTAAACCTTTCTCCCTAGCAATCATAGCACGTGTTCGGCGTTTGGGTTTGTATGGAATATATATATCTTCCAAAACAATTCCATCTGAACATTCATCTATTTTTTTTCGTAACACATCATCCATTTTACCCTGCTCTTCAATGGTTGCAATGATGGTTTGTTTGCGCTTTTCCAAAGCAGTCAATCTCTCGTACTCACTTTTCACATTACCTACCAACACCTCATCGGCATTATCAGTACGCTCTTTGCGGTATCTACTTATGAAAGGCACAGTTGCCCCATCGTTTAGAAGAGCAACAATGCCGCTTACTTGCTTTGCGGTGGCCCCTGTGGTTTGAGAAATTACATTAGATATGTTCATAATTCAATAATTTTTATTACCTTTATAGCATAATTAAGCACACTAAGCTTTTTACCTGCTTTGTTAGTTATCGAAAAATCTGTCAATTACAGATAAAAGACATTGCAATAATTATTTAACAACACTTACACACAAATACAGATGTCAAAGAAAGAAAAAAAAAGCAGATATTCCAAAGAAGATTTTGGGAATGTTGTAAAACAAATATTTATAGAGAACCCTCTATCTCATATTAAACTCAAATATATATACGCCGTTTTGGATGTAAATCAAAACAGCGATAAATATAGCATAAAAGATGTAATAACCACTCTTCTTGCCGATGGGTTTATTGTGGAACAAGGCTCAGGATCATACTCACTCAATAGTGCAGTAATAGAAAGCCGTGAGGCAACAGTGGTTCAACTATCACGTGGTGTGATATTTATTAAAGTTGAAGGCATCGACGAAGATATTGTTGTGGAGTACGAAAATAGCCATAACGCTCTTGTGGGCGATAAAGTACGTGTCATAATATCACCCGAACGTAGCCGTAAAGGACGTATAGAAGGAGTTATAAGTGAGATTGTAGAGAGATCCGACAAAAAATATGTAGGTGTATTAAGCCTTACAAAACATTTTGGATTTGTGGAGGTTGATAGCAGCAAAATGCCATACGATATTCTTATCCCAAAAGAAGGTTTAATGGGAGCTAACAACAACGACAAAGTGATGGTAGAAATATCAGAATGGGCATTAGGAAGTAAAAATCCTATTGGAAATATCGTACAAGTTTTTGGTGAGTCGGGCGACAACAACGCCGAGATGCACGCCATTCTATCTGAATTTGACCTACCCTACAAATTCGATAAATCAATAGAAAAAGCAGCCGAAGATATAAACGAAAAGATGAATAAAGGTGAGATCGCAGCACGTCGCGATTTCAGAGACATAACAACATTCACAATCGACCCTGCCGATGCAAAAGATTTCGACGATGCCCTTTCAATCCAAAAGTTACCAAACGGAAACTGGGAAGTGGGGGTGCATATTGCCGACGTGACTCACTATGTTGTTGAAGATTCAGTTTTGGATAAAGAGGCACTAGAGCGCGCCACATCTGTATATTTGGTTGATCGTGTGGTTCCGATGTTGCCGGAAAAACTATCTAACTTTTTGTGTTCACTCCGTCCAAATGAAGATAAATTCTGTTTCTCAGCAGTGTTTGAAATCGACGACACAGCAAAAATCATAGATCAATGGTTTGGACGTACTGTCATTAATTCCAACTTCAGATTCTCATACGAAGATGCACAGAAAGTAATAGAAACAGGCGAAGGGGAGATGAAAGAAGAGATCCTCACACTAGATCGTCTTGCCAAAATATTGCGTAAAGCACGTTACGACAATGGATCAATTGCCTTTGAACGCGACGAACCGAAATTCAGCCTCGACGAAAAAGGCAGACCTATCGGTGTCTACTTCAAAGAGATGAAAGATTCAAATCATCTTATTGAGGAGTTTATGCTGCTTGCCAATCGTTCTGTGGCTGAGTTTATAGGCAAACGTCGTGGAGCAAAAAAAACATTTGTCTACCGTATACACGACAAACCTAACAGCGATAAATTCAAGCAATTCAGCGATTTTATTGCCAAATTTGGTTTTCTAATGCGCGCCAAAACAGATCGCGCAATAGGAAAAGAGATAAACAAACTTTTAAATAGCATAAAAGGGAAAAAGGAGGAAAATCTATTTTCAACCCTTGCTCTTCGCACAATGGCAAAAGCACGCTACTCTACTGAAAATATTGGTCACTACGGATTAGCATTCGAATACTACACTCATTTCACCTCTCCAATCCGCCGTTATCCAGATATGATGGTGCATCGTCTGCTTCAATACTACTTAAATGGTGGTAAAAATGCAAACAAAGAGTTCTACGAAGAGATGTGCGACCACTCTTCCGAACGAGAAATTCGCGCATCGGAGGCAGAAAGAGCATCTATCAAATACAAAATGGTCGAATTTTTATGCGATAAGATAGGTGAAGAATTTATTGGTTTCATTACAGGTGTAACCGAATGGGGAATATACGTTGAGCTGCAAGAAACAAAAATAGAAGGCATGATTTCTGTAAGAAACATGAAGGATGATTTCTACCAATTTGATCCAGAGAGCTATCGTATGGTTGGAATGAAACACCATAGAATTTTAACGCTTGGTGATTCAGTGAAAATAAAGGTACTTAGAGCTGATTTGAAACAAAAACAACTAGACTATGAACTTGTTGGAACCATAGATTTTCACACCGGTAAAGAAGATCGCTTTCCCGATAATTCTTATCTGAAATCAAGAACTAAATACAAGAAACGCAGATAAAAGATTTTGTGAATTATAAAAATATACATACATTTGTAGACAATATAAAACAGCACAAATGCGTGCATACAATCAATAATCATCAACATTACGTAAAATAAAAGATGAAATTACCATCAAGTGTAAATGTATTATTATTAGGAGGCGGGGGAAGGGAGCATGCTATTGCCAAATCTATTGCCAAAAGTAATCGTATTAACAATCTTTATATTGCACCTGGAAATGGTGGAACACAAAACGAAGGTACAAATATAGAACTCAGTGTATCGAATTTTGCTAGCATAAAACAGTTTGTAATCTCCAATAACATCAATCTTGTTGTGGTTGGTCCTGAAGAACCTCTAGTGCTTGGAATTGAAGATTTTTTTCTTAACGACGATGATATAAAATATATTCCAGTTGTAGGTCCATCTTTTGAGGCTGCAAAACTGGAAGGGAGCAAGCAATTTGCAAAAGATTTTATGGAGCGTCATTCAATACCTACTGCTGCCTACAAAACTTTTTCAAATCAAAATATAGCAGAAGCAAACAATTTTCTAGATTCACTCTCTGCTCCTTATGTGCTGAAAGCAAATGGCTTAGCCGCAGGTAAGGGTGTGGTAATACTCGATGATCTGAAGGCTGCGAAAGCCGAACTTTCTGCAATGCTTGATGGCAAATTTGGACAAGCAAGTAAGAAAGTCGTAATAGAAGAGTTTTTAAAAGGCATAGAGCTATCAGTTTTTGTGGCACTCGACGGTAAGAACTACAAAATACTTCCAACAGCCAAAGACTACAAACGCGCTTTAGACGGTGACAAAGGGTTGAATACTGGAGGCATGGGTGCTGTTTCGCCAGTTCCATTTGCTGATTTTGAGTTCATGCAAAAAGTTGAAGAACGCATCATCAAGCCAACTGTAAATGGATTGATACAAGAAGATATTCGTTACAATGGATTTATATTTATTGGGCTTATGAATGTTGATGGCGATCCTTATGTCATTGAATATAATGTTCGTCTGGGAGATCCTGAAACAGAAGTTGTAGTTGCTCGTATAGAATCAGATATTATTGATCTTTTTGAAGGGATTGTTTATCAATCGTTGAAAACAAAAGAATTGAAAATATCAGATGAATATGCAGTTACTGTGATGTGTGTGGCGGAAGGCTATCCTAACTCCTACAACAAAGGCGACAAAATAACCGGTATTGAAAATGTGGTAGAGAGCACCGTTTATCAAGCAGGCACAAAAATAGATGCCTCCTCAAATATAGTAACTAGCGGAGGAAGAGTTTTATGTGTAACCTCAAAAGGGAAAACCATTCAAGAGGCTCTTACAAAATCTTACGAAAGTATAGATAAAATAAAATACAAAGGTAAAAACTTCAGAACAGATATAGGTCAAGATCTTATCGCTCTTCAAAAGCAAAACAAAACAATCAAAATCACGTTTTAAACACATTGCGCAACAAAACGTTATATTATAATAACAGGTGTTAGAGATAGCGCCTGTTTTGTTTTAGAAACCATCTAAATTTTACATAGTAACAACAATGAAATTCGACTTAACCCGACAAACATTCACTCAAACTCTTTTTTTCACATCTCTGGTAATGTTTATTTATTGGGGAACTATTTTTGTGAATGGAGCAAACTTGGGTATTGCAGATGATTTAAGTGGTGTGATGCCTATTGGAATTTCTATAAACAATTTTTCACGCAACTTTATTCTAATAAGTAGTATTGTAACCATTGCCCTTCAGCTTTTTAATGCGCTCTACCTATCACGCATATTCATACGTAATGTGGTTTATGCCAAAAATACGCATGTTGCTGCAATGTTGTTTATCTTGATTTCTATCGGGTCGCCTGCCACAAACCAAGAGCTTATATCACAACTTGTCACCACCCTATCATTATTTACATTAGAAGGAATTTTAAATGTTAAAAAAAGGATAAACTCATCACATAACTTCTTTTTATCATCAATATTTATTGCCTTAGCCTCACTTATCTATATTCCAGCTGCTGCTCTGTTTATTCCTATCATATCAATATTTTTCATCACAAATAGATTCGAAATACGTGAATTTTTGGCAGCACTAGGCGGTTTTTTAATCCCACCTATCTTTTATTCATACTACTTATGGATAACTGAAAATGATTTTCTAAAATTGATACATGAAATTAACCACGCCATATTATCTTCTTTCTCAATTATATCCATAGATGCCATTGCTAAGTTAAATATTTTCAATATAATATCTATCGTAGTAATAATCGCCGTCATGCTCTTCTCGCTGATATATTTTTTAATAAACATACAAACTATACGTTCTAAAACAATCTATTCTTATTCGCTATTCTGGGTATGGATGATCACAATGATAGCTATTATAGTTTTCTTTATGTCCACACTGTCGATTATTGTTCCACTTTGCGCAGTATCAGCCTCGGTAATACTTGCATTTTTTTTCAACATGTACACACGAAGAATTGTTACAAATATCATTTTTGTGGTATTAGTAATTCTAACCACACTTGCTAACATTATATAAATATCTAACATTATATCATAATGATAAATTTACTAAAGAATATTTGGTATCGTCCTATTCTATTAGAACAGCTCAAAACATACAATAGAAACCTTTTCTTTAAAGATCTTCTATCTGGAATAATTGTTGGTGTTGTGGCACTTCCGCTAGGCATTGCTTTCGGGATAGCCTCTGGAGTGACACCTGAGAAAGGTATTATTTCATGTATTATAGCTGGTTTTTTCTGTTCGTTACTTGGAGGCAGCAAATTTCAGATAAGCGGACCTACTGGAGCCTTAATTGTGATTGTTTCGGGAGTTATTGGTCAGTTTGGTTTAGAGGGTCTTTTCATCGCAACATTTATATCTGGAATATTTCTACTACTAATGGGAATATTTAAGGTTGGATCTATCATAAAATTTATTCCATATCCTATCGTCATAGGATTCACGAGTGGTATTGCCGTTACCATATTTTCAACTCAAATAAAAGACTTCTTCGGGCTTAATATCACCACAGTCCCAACAGGTTTCATCCAAAAATGGGGTGTCTATTTCAACTCCATAGACAGCATAAACATATATGCGGTTATAACTGCCATAGCAACAATACTACTTATCCGTGCATTTATAAAAATATCACCACGCATCCCCTCTTTTCTCACCACCATCGTAATCATCTCGGCGGCAAACTATGTGTTGCGTTATCATTTTGGAATTAACCTTATACAGACTATCGGCGATAAGTTTATAATTGATGCCTCGCTCCCTTCAGCACAAGACTTAGGCATAACATTCGACAAAGTCAAATCTCTTTTCTCTGCTGGACTTACCATTGCCATCTTTGGAGCCATAGTCACGCTGCTGTCATCTACTGTTGCCGATGGTTTAAAAAGCGAGAGCCATAACCCAAACACCGAACTTGTGGGTCAAGGTGTGGCAAACATGATATCGCCAATTTTCGGAGGCATACCAGTTACTGGTGCCATTGCACGCACTATCACAAACATCAGCAACGGTGGACGCACTCCAATAGCAGGCATAATCCACGCCATAGTATTACTACTCATACTATTACTTCTCGGAAACCTCTCCCAACATATCCCTATGGCATGTTTGGCTGGTATATTAGTGCTTATTTCATACAATATGAGCGATTGGCGCACCTTTGTATCATTATTACGTATGCCACGTGCAGATGTAGTAGTTTTAGTCACAACGTTTCTACTTACCGTTATTTTTGATCTTACCATAGCAATCGAAGTTGGGTTACTACTAGCCGTAATTAGTTTTGTACGACGCACCTCAGAGGCAAGTTCTGTGTCGGTCATAACTCACAAAACCGACCTCACTCAATCATCAATCGTTGATGAAGATGTGATTGATGTTCCAAAAAATATTGAGATATACGAGATTGAAGGACCATTCTTCTTTGGAGTAGCAAACAAATTCAACGATGTTAAAAAACACTTAGGCACCATAAAAACACACACAAGGATCATCAGAATGAGAAAAGTGCCATTTATTGATTCAACAGGCATCCATAATCTTGAAATACTATACAAAAACAGCAAAAATGAAAAAGTTAATATAATTTTATCTGGCGTAAATCCATCTGTACTTGATTCTTTAACAAAATCTGGATTCACTAATTTAATAGGAGAAAACAATATATTCCCAGATATAAACAGCGCATTGAGCAGTTTAAAATAAACAACATAATGATTGCATAATCAATTTTGTTTCACTAACTTTGTAATGGCTAACTAGTGTAACAGTAGCATGTATAAAGAAATATACATTGAACAATGGGAGCGCAATAAT
>JAVVZN010000035.1:0-9406 GCA_036650555.1 Rikenellaceae bacterium | reverse complement strand
ACATCCACCTGATGAAAAGTAGCCTGGGCGATCAAAAATTCTTCCGTCGGATCTGGAAAATCGCCCACCAATCGGAACTCAGTGTTCGACAGAGAGATACTCTCTGTGGTTTCGGTATCAACGTTGGAGGTGACCTCACCCCACGGCAAAACAGTGGTTTTTGCCTCCACCCCATCCAGCGAAGCAATAGGGCCACCAAAGCCATTGATCCCAACATTCACGTCGTAGAGGTGGTTGCGCACGGTCTTGTATTTTGACCCCAATTCGGAGGCCGTCTGAGGATCCTCGATCATCACCTTATAGTAATTCTCTGTTATCTCTACCCCATCAGCAACATAAGGCACTTGGATCACAAAAGAGGTGGCGAGCTTCTGTTGGTCGGCCGTCACTCCATTAACCACATTTTCGTAGGTGTAGAGCGTTATGTTCCACTTGTTGGCTCCCGCCTCACGCTTGGGGGTCTGAGGAGCGTAGTCTAAGAGTTCGTAACCCGTCTTAGCGGTAAGATTAGTGAAACGTGTAAACATGTCGTCGGAAGCGTGGTTATCGGTAATCCACGACATATTTGGCACATTATAGAGCGTGAGCCGAAGAGGCTGTGTTGCAGCAGTGAAAAGCTCCCCATAAAGGGCAGCAAAATTCGGTAGTCAGAGCAAGATTAACACGAATTTTGACCGCTTGGTGTGCCAAGGCTACGGAGGCTGTTATGTTTTTTGAGAACGTGTGATTCTTCGTCTCGCCCATCATCACCAGCGTGTGCTTGTCGTCGAGAACGATTTGTGATGTGAGTTTCGAGAAAACTTCATTTAACTTCGCTCTCGCATCTCCCTCAGCTATTGATCCATCCAACGCTGCCGCATCGGGCATATTGGTCAATACCACAATATCGTAAGGTGTCGTTAGATCTATTTTGCCAGCCAAGACAATCACTTTTTTGCCCGCATCATTCCACTTAATACCATCTTCGCCAGTAGAGATTTTTTTGGTGAGCGTTTGATCGGTGTGGTCATAAAAGAGCACCGTAGCACTCTTTATGCGCGACTCATCAGTTGTTTTGTTTTCCTCGTCGGTATGTACGTCGGCTCTAGAACGTGGTCCGACATTAGGCAAGCTAAGGCTAATCTGCACTGCACCCTCAGGCAGCTGCTCATCACCGCCCATATGCTCTTTGTTGCACGAGAAGAGCAACACGGCCCCAAGGGCTATGATTAATAAGTTATTAAATAGTTTCATATTGTATGTTTATTATTTACTAAAATCTCTAACACAGCGCACTGGGAACTGAAATAACCTCCCTTCGACATTTACTCTTGTCGGAGCCTTTAGCACACCTAACTCAAAATACTCATCAGCAATAAAGTCACAACCACTATCTTCGCCTGAGGGAGTGCTCGACCAATAATAGCCCCTTAATCCATCCGTTCCGTTTGGATGCCTCATATGGAAACTTGAATTTAGGAAGACATCATTACCTTTTATATCCTTCATCCCGTGGAACACATATCCACGCTTCCCATCTGACGTAGTCTCTACTACTCCTACTGGTTTATTCAACTCTGCGAATTCTTCCAGTGTTGGAGTTCGCCATTTGTGAACATCATCGTTAACATCTGCACAAGGATCACCCGTATAGATCTCTGAAAGTCTATGAAATTCAGTTACATTATACACACTCTGACGGCTTATAGTGCTGCCGCCTATCACTTGCTTATACATCACCTGTGTATGCGACCAAGGACCTTGAGTTATCGCCACTCTGCTTCCAAATACAAACAATAGAATTAACTTATCATCTGGTTTGCCAAAAATAAACTCTGTGGCGAGGTTCTGATTAGCAGCAATATCGCCAGGAGCCCAGACAATGGGTTCGTAGTCAATATTCACCGTTTTGGTGAGTGAGCCTGCTTGGATTGTTATGGTTTCGTAGGCGGGTTGTGGCTCTAAGATAGTAGGGGCATATATCGCTCTCAAAGTCGCGACACCTGTTGTTTTGTTGTAATCAACAGTGACTTTGCCCCCATCGGCTGTAACGGTCGTATTTTCTAGGTCGTGGGATTGTACTACTAACTCACCATTGGCAATCGTGTGTTTTAGGTGTATGGCGGTTTTGTTTACCGTCAAGTACTCACCCACCTCTGGAGAACTTGGCACCTTATTCCACGGCAAAACATTGGTCACCACATCTACATCGCCCTGGCCGTAACCACGAATGGTGGCATAGATGTCGTAGAAAGTGTTGCGCAACAGGTTGAAACTCTGCTCGGCAACAGTAGTCTTTAAATCTAAAATATAGTAGCGAGGCAAGCCCTCCTTTGTAGTGGCATTGACTTTCAAGAAGCTATGACGGCCAGCTGTCGCTCCCAAAAATTCGGGAACGTAAAATTCACAGTAGGCATCCGCACTCTCTGTGGTGGTCAAGGTGTAGTCTTTGGTGATGGCCGCATCATCAGCTCGCAAAGCAGAGGCAGAAGGATAATTCTGCGCAATCACATAGCTGGACTGAGGCACGTTGTGCAGCTGCACTTTATTGATAATCATCCCAGTCATGTCGGGGTAACCAGCAGCTATCAGCGTGGGGTCGTTGGTCGCCTTGAAACGCACACGAACCTTAGCCCACAGACGCTCCACGCCATTGTCGGTATCGACAGTGGTGGTCGCTGGATAGGGCTTGATATAGGTAGGATAGCGTTGCACCATAGGAATGGCAAGCGAACCAACGGAATGTGCGGCGGTTGGAAAGTTGATAATGGCGGTTTGAAGTTGCTCGATGTTCTCAATCGCGTTGAGCGCGGTGGTGTTATCGGCAGGCTCGTTGATAATTAAATAGACATCGCTCTGTCCACTAAGAACAAAGGCTCTAGCCACATCTTTATTCGCGCCAGTCAATTCACTGGCAGCGAAACTGTGGTTGTAGGTCACCCGTCCTCTTTGTGGAATGTTGCTGGTGGCAATGACTATCATACGAGCAGTGACAATGTCTTGCTCCTTACCCACAAAATTGACATCAGCTTCCACCGCACGGCCGATGTCCAGCGATAAGTTGTAGTTGCCGTCGGTAATGCTCAATGGAGCCTCTTCTTGCTTGGCACAGCCCCAGCCAAAAAACAAGAGAATAAGTAATACTATGATATTTATCTTTTTCATCGCTGTTAGTTTAAGTCAGATTCAGGTAGTTCAACAACCCAACCGTTAATAGTTATAGTAGCTTCGCCATAAGCAGAGTCGCTAAAGGAGATCACAATGTCATAGGTGTCGATACGGTCGAAATCTTCGTTGGTTTTGACTATGCCAGACTTGATAATAAGCTGGGTGAGGTCTCTTTCGAGTAGTGTAGCACCTGTTGTGGGGTGGATGACACGCATCATCATAGGTTGTTCCATACGTAGGCGCAAAACAGATAGCCCGTAATCAGTGCCACCAACCACCTTATAAGGCTTATAGAGCACCGGAGGCATTCCAGTAAGTAGCGAGTTATCAAATGCCATATATCCGTTGTTGCCTGTGAGTTCCATGGGCAACACCGCGGGCAACTCCTCAGTGGCTTTGGTAGCTTTGCCTGAAGGGCTGACTGTTTTTAGAACCGACTCTATATTGAGTAACTTAATATTAATAATGTTGGTGTTTTTTATAAGCATTATTTTTTGTCGTTGTACGCCCTTCCCTTCAATTTGAACACGTGACACCATACCATGGAAGAGATTTGGTAGTTCTGTGTTGATAACGCCATTGGGGTTTTTAAGCAACAACATGGCTTCGGCAAATGTACTTTTGCCCTTCTCTAACGGCAGTTGATTGTTGGCCCGGTCACAGATCTGATAGACCTTATCATCGGCATTAGCCCAGACAATAAAATCGTAGATGCCAGGATCAAGCATCACTCCCATGAGGTAGTCTTTGCCGAAAGTAATGTCTTTATTGCTCTGGTAACCAAGATATTTGCCATTACTATCAAAGATATAAAGCCCAACAGCTTTAACTTGATCGGCAAATTTATCCTCTTGGTCTACATTAAGAGTGTAGCTAAAACTCAACCCTACGTTATAAGGTTCACCGCACTGCGACAGATCCTCCTTGGTGCAGGAAGAGACTACGAAGCACAAAGCAACCATAAAAGCAATTTTGTTTGTTATTCTCATTTTAAACATCTTTTAACTCTATTTTGCCTCCACTCGGAGGTTTTTAGCGAGTGTATGGCCAATCAAAGCCATACACCCTATGTTACTTTAAAAGCATTAAAAAAACTTTATTCCAGATTTGACTCTTGACGGTCAACAGCCCAAGCCTTAACCTTAACCGAAGCTTCAATCCAAGCACTAGTTTCGATAGGATCGGTAGGCAAAACAAGATCTACATCAGTGCCTTTACCGAAGTTTTTAACCTCTTTTAGGGTCACATCATAGATTTTGTTGCGAAGCAATGAGTATTTCAAAGCAGGAACATTTCCGCTTTCGTTGAGGATATTGACACGGTAGTAGTTGATACCCTGTGTGTAAAGAGTTCCGGTTACGTAGTCAGTGTTAGTTAATCCAGCACCCTTTTTCCATTTATCAAAATCTTCTTTGGTTGCAAAAAACATATATTCGTTCTTGCTAGTATGTTTCACAGCATAGTAAGTATCGTCTTTTGCGATAGACGCTCCCTCAATTCCAGCATCTGTTGTAAACTTAGCCTTAGGAACAAGTTTTAACTGAGCGTAGATAATGGTAGAGACAGCGTATGTGCCTGAAGCAGAAACTACGTTTTCCAAAGTGTAGCGACCGCCATTGGTGCCGTCACCATTGATAGTTGCCATATCACTAGCCGCATTGTCATAAGGTGCAGCAAGAACACCGTAAGCAGATATAGCCGCAGTCTTAAGGGCGAGAGGTGATTGAGCAGGAGTGCTAATAGCATCAGTACCATCTTTCCACCAGTTGTGAACAGCGTTAGCGTGGTTTGCAGGCACAGTTTCACTACCACACTGATATAGTCCTGCGTTGGTTAGCATGCCATTGATGGCAAACTGTGCGGAGCTAGCAGCGTAAACACCAACACCACCAACACCAACACCACCAACATTTGCATTAACCGAAATATCGTCACGAACAATAACCTTAGAGACCGTACGGTCTACAGATACCTCAAATTTAAAAGGTGCTGTTTTTGTTGTAGCTGTGTTATCTACACCATTCAAACCTTGTTTATTCTCTATATTAACAGTGACCAGACGGCTTGAAAAGAGCACATTTTTAGCATCGGCAGCATCAGCAACCGAGGCGATTAAAGCACCCTCAATTTTAGACAGATTGTCACCAACCTTAAATATTGCACTTGTGCGGGTAGCTCCAGCATTGACTACGGCAATCACCTGTTTAGCGCCTGTGGTGATTTCCTTAATTTCTGTTTGGTAGGTGTTGCCTGGACCAGCTACACTAGTAGCATTCAAAACAGTTTCAACCAGACGGTTGCTACCAATCAGATAGACCTTGAGGTCGGAAATAGTGTTTTCAGCTTTGGTTCCACTATCGTCAGTTGCTATGCCACGAGTTGCGGTGGGAAGCGCAATACTGAACTGAGCATAAACAGGTTGTCCTGGCGTTGCAGGATCAGTCGCTGTCTCCACGTTCTCCTTCGCGCAGGAGAACATCGTCAAGGCTGCAAGAGCCATAGCGAAAAATTTGATTTGTTTCATTGTTTTATTTTTTTAAACATTTGTTTTAATTACTTCTTGATTCTCTGCAACTTGTGTAGTTGCTCCAGTTGTTTCGATGCATCCAGACTGCCTAGGGTGATTGCATTCTGGAGCGTGGTCTCAGATGCGGCGTAGTCGCCCAGCATCATCTGGCAGCCTCCTCGCATATATTCGGTCACGGCGGTGGGAGTCACGCCCCCCAAACAGGTAAGCACATCGGCATAGGCCGCTCTGTTATAGAGTTCAATGGCCTTGTTGATCGTCTCCACTTCGGGCGATGGGTTGCTCTGGTAGAACAGGCGGATGTAGCCTGCGCTACGCAACGTGGGGAAGAAATGCTCCAACATATAGTTGTAGGGGCGTCCCCATTTGAGATCCATCAAATACTTTTCTCGCCCTTGTCTGACGGAGTACTTATCCATGATTGTCAAGACCTCATTTTTGTACTTCATCTCAGAGGCTTCCACCTGCTGGCGTAGACCCATCCAGTCCTCACCGACGTTAACTACCTCGAAGAGATTAGCCTTCGTGCTCACGTTAGTACCTAGGTATTGTTTCAGAGCCTCGGCACGCTTTTGAGACAAAATATTATTTTTTTGTGCAGTGCCTTCGGGTGAGGAGGCTCCCGCCAAGACAATTTTCTCCAACCGAGCTTGCGGATCCGATTCTATGGCCTGCACAATCTCTTTGATTTTGGCGAGCGCCTTTTGATTCTGGTCTAAAGCGGGATCAATTACATCACTACCCTGTTTGAACTTGATGAGCAGAGCACCCTCAGTACGCAGCGCATTAAGATCTCCGTTGAGAGCTGTGTACTCCGCAATCGGAGAGAGGCAAGTGGTCTCTAAATCAAGATTCTGCACAAGCGACAAGTCGTTAGCAATAGGCTTTATGGGCTCTATCACCACGTCGTAACGAATGGGTTTGTCTTCCACAACAGCCAGCGAAGCTGGCACTCGTTCGTCGCAGCAACTCACCACCTTGCGATCAATGCGAAGCGAAAGGTCGCCCATCCACGACTGATAGGAAAACGTGATGGTGTAGGGAATTTGCATATTTTCACCTGTGCGAAGAGCCTCCGTGTGGCTCTCCTTAGCACGTCTGTCAGTGATAGATCTATTGCGCCCCGTGATAACAATCGGGCGGAGTGATTGGCTCTGTGCGCCATTATAGACAACTGGAGTGATGGTCAGCCGCTCGTTGCTGCGGAGCTTTGCCACCTCGGCCGTGAAGCTCACCCTAACCGTGCCACTGTTTTCAACAATGTCGCTACCGATGATTTTCACCTCTTGAGCCACAACGCTCCAAGAGAGAAGTATGCTCGCTATAAATAGTAGATTTTTCTTCATCGTCTTACTTTATTATGTAAATCAGTGATATGCCGGCTTTCGTAGGACCAAAATAGTTCTTTGTCTCCCTGCCTAGTTTATTGCCACAGGTGGGGCAATCGTATTTATCGTATTGTAGATGCAGATAGCCCACACCAACATTAAATTCCAAGTTCCAACTTCTGTTCAACATCAGCTGATAGCCATAAGAGAGACCTGCACCATAGGCATTACCCTCGTGTCGGAACGCCTTCGAACCCTTACCAAATAACATCGGCAGGTTGTGTCCACCTATGTTGTAATTGGAGTAGAGGGCGTGAACACCAAAGAAGTGCCCGTTGAACTTCTCGCAGAGAAAATAACGAAACTCCGGCTGCACGATCCAGTGTACCGACTTTTTATTGTTGTTCCGTTTTTCTTTGAGGTTGAACCAATTGTAACTGCCAGACACATCTAGCGTGGTGTGCCTACCCAGCCCTATTTCAATCCCCAAGTTCGGGGTGAAGGTTGTTGCTCCGTAGAGCAAGTTGGTCTTGACAGCCACCCTACCCTGAGCCGCAGCATAGGCAACAGTCGTCAGACAAAATATTGTTATGATTAATAGTTTTTTCATCATATACCTATTTATATTAGATGCAAATCGTTTTTGCGGCTTCCTCTCTTCATTTCAAGAGATTGATCAGAGGTGAGCATGTTGCTGAACGCCACCTCACCAAATGCAATATCACAAAGGGGCAACCAACTCACTCTCTCCAAAGGCGAGAACCGACCACCATGGGTTAAGACGATCAATTCTTCCTGAATAAATCTTTTGACTGCACTACAAAGCAGTGCAGAGAGGATGTCATAGTCGCTAGCAATGTGGCTCCTCTTTTTGTCGTGAAGCGCTACAATCAATATACAGTGTACTCGTTCTAAAAGCATAAATCTCAAACTGTTTACTCTCCTGCAATTCTATTCCTATTAAGACTTTAGAAGTAAAATTATTTTTTGGGATGTGGCGTCACTTATAGCAGTAAAGCCATCCTTATGTGGTGCAAAGGTAAGGAACATATAACGCCACATAACTATACATTTTCGCTTATATACTATACATTTCATTATTATCTCACTTTTTTGCTAAATTGGTAGGTGTATAGGAGCTATTTTGCCTTAGTTGGCTGAATATTCCTCCTAAATTCGCTTTGCAAAACGCGATAAAACGGAAGTATTTGACTTCATATTCTGGCCATTTAGACGGCGATACAGCTAAACACACCCTTCTTAGAGACCATATTCACCGATGCCGACAAAAAACGGTTTCCACCAGATAACTTGTGATGATTCGTGGAGCCTCAGATCTCCGATGTCTTCTACCTCGTGATTATTGAGATTTAATACTCCCCAAAAGGCAACCAGAATGATTGCGGAATATTTGGGCTTACAGTTGGCGTATGGTTGCGAAATAAAAAGAAAACACGCAAAACTACATTATTCGTGTAATTTTGCGTGCAGTGTTTGCAACTACTTTATTATCAAGCTTTTTTTTGCGGAGAGAGGTATGATGCCTTATGCTCAATCCGTTGAAAACCAATATATTTTAAACCGTGCGATTAGACGTGTCACCGAGTTTGTACCTTTTCTCTTGCCGAGATTTTCTCCAAACTTCATATTCTTAAAGTTATTACTATTTTTTGCCTCCTGTTATATAGCGACCTGCGTCCAGAGCTATAGCGCAAAAAACGACTATTGCAAAAATTATTGTTCCCATAGTTTTAAATTTTAAATTAGTTTGCATTGTCTAGATTTACCATCTACATAAATCACTTTGCAGTATGTCTGCATTCTTTATTCATACTATTAATCATTGTTACCATAATGACAACAATGTTAATAAAAATACGCATCAAAAACAACAGAAATCACACAACAACAAAGCATTGTGTGATTCCCGAAGTTTTTATTAGCCTTTTGGAGGGTATGGGTCATTCCCATAACTGTTCTTGTCTCTGATTTTACCATCTACTCCATGTATTACTACTTCGGATTTTTGATTGATAGCAATATCACGAGCCTTACTAATAGCCTCTTTTTGTGTGTCAAAATTTTGGGTTACTCTTGTATTATCATCACCCTTTACGCCCCATCCTAATGGCGTTTTTACTACATGCTGATTTTTACCCATACGTTTATATTTATTATTGTTGAAATTCGGAACTACTGACAATATGAACAACCACTCCAATTTGGCTTTCGGTATGTTCGTCGGCTGAGATGCGGTTTATCCTCACATCAAAGATGTTTGAATATCCCTGTTCACATAGCTTAGCAATCTCCGAGTTATTTGCTCGTGGAACGTACCCCAGTTTGTGCTCTTCAAAGTATATCGCCACAGCCTTGGGGTCATACTTGTTGTCCATTTCACGCT
>JAVVZN010000034.1:0-9423 GCA_036650555.1 Rikenellaceae bacterium | reverse complement strand
TGTTTACTGATGTAAATCCAGATGCAGGCGAAGGCTATGGCGATATATATATGATTATTACTTCGGTTAGCGATTTGAAAAATCAAAAAATGAAAGGCGACATATATAAAGTTTACAACTATTCTGCTACCGATATAAAAGAGATGTATAAACATCATAGTCGCAACCACTCGATGGGAGCTATATTGTTTAGACCACGCCGACTACTGCTCACTGTGTCATCAAAATCAGAAACCGATAACTTATCATCAATTAATCTAACGGTGATAAATGTAAGCAAAAGAAAATCTAAAATTCTTTAACAATAATAATGATTAGCGACACAATGATCAATGTTAGTAGCAAATAGCGAATGAATTTTGTGCCAATACGTGATGCGTATGTTGCAGCAAAATATGCGCCCACAATATTTCCAACAGCGTGAATCAAACCAAAGGTGTAGTTTACTTGCCCATACATCATGTAGATGACTAGAGAAAATGGTGTGGTGGCAAATGCCATAAAACCTTTGAGGGCATTTGCTCGTATAAGATCGTAACCCATGCCTATCACAAAGACAGCTATAAAAAAATATCCAACACCTACATAAACACTACCTCCATATATTCCTGCGACAACGAGCAAAATAAAATGCGACACACTCATCTTCTTGATAGATGTTCCGGTGCCTTTCAACCACACTTGTGGCTTGATGAAGAGCAGCACACCCATAAGAACTAGACCTACCGCAAATATAGAGTTGAACACTCTATTGCTCACCATCATTGAGAACTGAGCTCCAATGAGTGTGCCAATTATGATAGGCACAGCATAGCGAATAGCTGAGCGAATGTCGAGCAGATTTTGTTTTCTGAAGGTAAGCGACGATGTTATATTTTGGAGCACCACTGCAATACGGTTTGTTCCGCTTGCCTCAATAATTGGCAATCCTAAAGCCATGTAAACTGTCATGGAGATGACAGTGGCTCCAGCCGACAGCGTATTTATAAATCCAACGACAAATCCCGATATTAAAAGTATTATTACTATTTGATAATCCACTATTTACAAATTTCAAATTTATCAGCATCCATATATGCAGGGAATACCTTTCTGAACTTTTCAAGATCATCAATAGAGATATTGGCACTTATCACCTCTTGAACATTATCTTTGGCTGAAATAATTTTTTCACCTTTAAAATTGATGATATGCGTTCCTCCAATATAATCCATGCCATCAAAATTTCCGATACGATCTACGCCAACCACAAATGCTTGGTTTTCGATTGCACGAGCATCCAACAGTTTGTTCCATGCAGCAACTCTAACAGTGGGCCATGAAGCAACATAAAAGATCATGTCGTAGTCTTGTTTATTTCTGCTATAAACTGGGAAACGAAGATCGTAACACACTTGTAACAATATTCTGAAACCTTTATACTCCACTACAACACGCTCATTGCCGGCAGTGTAGTGGTTGTGTTCGCCTGCCATACGAAAGAGATGATGTTTGTCGTAGGTGTGGTATTTTCCAGATGGTTCAACAAAATAGAAACTATTAAAATATTTTATCTCACCTGAGTTATTGGTCACTTTTGTGGCAACAGATCCGCATATTGCAGTGCCACTTTGAGCAGCAGACGCTATCAAAAACTGAAGAGTTTTACCTCCATGTTCTTCGCAAATTTTTTCGCTTTCCATAGCAAAGCCAGTTGTAAACATTTCTGGCAACACCAAAATATCTGAATGTATTTTCTCAGATTTAAGAAATTCCGATATTTTATTATAATTTTCCTCCACTGTGGGTTCAATATTCATTTGGAACGCGGATATTTTCATCTTATAAAAATTTAAATTATTACATTAATAAATTAATATACAATACATTATATGTGTTATAGTAAAATAATACTAACATTTTACTGCCGCAAATTAACGATTTTTCAGCAAATATGTTACCTTTGTAGTAATAAATAAATAATTATAGATTAAATAATTGTGCACATAACGCAATTCATTGCGTTGGTAATTTTTTGCGCGCTATTCAACAATAATTATTTAATACTTATTAACACATATTTATCTTAATGATAATTTCAGGAATAGTAAACAGTCTGAAAATCTCACGTTTTACAGAAAACGGAGCATATCTTTGTGACGAAGAGGGAGCTGAGGTTTTAATGCCAAATCGCTATCTAAATGAGCAGATGCTTGTTGGAGATGATATGGAAGCTTTTGTATATCACGATTCGGAAGATCGTCAAGTTGCAGTAACCGATAGACCATATGCCATGGTTGGTGAAGTTGCATATCTGGAAGTAGTCGATAACAATCAAGTTGGAGCATTTGTGGATTGGGGATTACCCAAAGATTTGCTCATACCTAAGAAAAATCAACTTTTTGAATTATATCCAGGCAAACGATATGTTGTTGCCGTTTATCGCGACATGGTAACAGGTAGAGTTGTGGCAACAACAAAATTAAACAACTACATCTATAACGACGACCTAGATCTAAATGTTGGCGACAAAGTAACCATCATGGTGGCTATAAAAAGCGATTTTGGATATAGAGTAATTATAGAAAATCGTCATTGGGGTGTGATCTACAATGATCAAATATTCAAACCAGTGTCGCTGGGCGACAAGCTAGAAGGCTACGTGAAAAGAATAACAGAAGACAAACGCGTTGATATATCACTTCGTAGCGAAGGGCTATCTCTTGTACAAGAGTCGTCGTCGGAGCTAAAAGATTTGCTCAAACAAAGTGGTGGTTTCTTGCCACTAGGCGACAAATATGACCCAGAACTAATCCATTCAACCACAGGCATGAGCAAGAAAAGTTTTAAGCGTGCGGTGGGAATGCTTATGAAGAGCAAAGATATAGAAATGACTGAAGAAGGAATTAAACTTCTCTCTAAAGATGAAAATCAATAAATCCATAAATTTAATACAACTTTCAAAATGAATGTAGATGTTGTTTTAGGTCTCCAATGGGGGGACGAAGGCAAAGGTAAGGTGGTTGATGTTCTAACACCATCGTACAATGTTATAGCACGTTTTCAAGGCGGACCCAATGCTGGGCATACACTGATTTTTAATGGAGAAAAGTATGTTTTACACACTATTCCTTCAGGTATTTTCCGCGATGGTGTGATAAATATTATTGGTAATGGCGTGGTTATAGATCCAGTTATCTTAATGGATGAAGTAGCAAAACTTCGCGAAAGCGGTAAAAAAATCGACTCATCAAACTTAAAGATCGCAAAAAAAGCGCATCTTATCATGCCTACGCATCGTATCTTGGATGCAGCTAGTGAAAACGCTAAAGGTAAGGCAAAAATTGGATCAACTCTAAAAGGCATAGGTCCTACATACATGGATAAAACTGGTAGAAACGGTTTGAGAGTTGGTGATGTTTTATCTGTGGAGTTTGCAAATCGCTATAACACATTGAAAAACAAACATGAGGCGATGATTAAAGCATACAACTTTGAATACAATATCACTGAGTATGAGCAAAATTGGCTTCACGCTGTTGAAAGCATGAAAGAGTTTGATATAATAGATAGCGAACATGTTGTAAACGACACTCTTAAATCAAATAAATCAATACTTGCAGAAGGAGCACAAGGTTCAATGCTAGATATAGATTTTGGTACATATCCTTTTGTAACATCGTCAAACACAGTATGTGCAGGTGTATGTACTGGCTTAGGTGTTGCTCCAAACAAAATAGGCAGAGTCTACGGAATATTCAAAGCATATTGTACTCGTGTTGGTAGCGGACCATTTCCAACAGAATTGTTTGATGCCACAGGCGAAAAACTATGTATGGTAGGTAAAGAATATGGCGCAACCACAGGTCGTCGTCGTCGCTGCGGATGGTTAGACATGGTAGCACTTAAATATAGTGTTATGATCAACGGAGCTACCGATCTTATCATGATGAAATGCGATGTGATGAATGATTTTGACACTATAAAGATTGCAACCGCATACAAAATCAACGGCGTTATAACTGATAAATTTCCTTATGAATGTCCTGAAGGTGAGGTGGAACCAATATACACCGAACTAAAAGGATGGAAATGCGATATTTCAAATGCTAATACTTACGATAAGTTTCCTAAAGAATTAAAACAATATATCGAGTTTATTGAAAAAGCAGCTGGCATTCCAGTTTCTATCATATCAACAGGTCCAGATCGTACAGAAACTGTAATACGATAAATTTATTATCTTCATAAAACACTAAAACCGAGGCAGTTGCCTCGGTTTTAGTGTTTTATGAAGCTGCCACAGCAGCTATGATAGGGTTTCGCCTTAAGGTAAGGCATGATTTTTAAGCTGACAACTATAATTGTTTTATGGTTGAGTCATTAAAAACAACGAATATTGATTGTTCTTAGCAATATTCATCATCTTAGTGAACTCATCAACAGAAACACGTTTGTCCATGTTAAGCATAATAACTGGCTTTTCAACACCATCAAACTTCTGTTGAAGCATTGGTTCAATCTGAGAGAAAGCCACTGGTTGGTTGTCTATAAAATAACTTAGATTTTCGGTTACTGATATTGTTGTTGTTGGTTTATCATTAACTTGATTGCTACTTTTGGGCAGCATTATCTTTAAAGCATTGCTGTTTATTAAGGTGGTTGCAACCATCAAAAAAATCAGCAACAAAAACATCAAGTCGGTCATTGATGCCGCCCCAAACGATGTTTCTACTTTTGAACCTCTTTTAATTGCCATGATTATTGTTGTTGATTTTGCTGTGGTTTTTGTAATATATCCATAAATGCTATGGTGTTTGCCTCCATTTGAAACACCACTTTTTCAACTCGTTGCACTAAGTAGTTATAGCCAAAATAAGCAGGAATACCTACTATCAAACCAGCAACAGTGGTGACCATAGCAGTGTACATACCACCAGATAGGAGAGCCATATTGACAGATCCGCCTGCTTGTGAAAGATTCATAAATGAATCTACCATACCTAATACTGTTCCCAGAAAACCAATCATAGGCGCACCTCCAGCAATAGTGGCGAGGAAAGGCAGATTATTTTCAAGTTTTGAAACTTCAAGATTGGCAGAATTTTCAATCGACTTACTGACATCAGCCAGAGGCATGCCTAGATGATCAATACCTGCCTCAATCATACGTGATAATGGTGAATTTACTTTATGGCAAACAGCAGTTGCACCATGCAGATTGCCAGCATAAATATATTCACGGATCTTATTCATAAACGGAACATCGGCGATTGATGCACGGCGTATAACTTTGTAACGCTCTACAAAAATAAAAATAGCAGCTCCAAAAAGTATGGCTAGCGGTATCATCAACCAACCGCCGGCTAATATCATATCACCTAATCCTATTGTTTTAGGCGCAGTGGCTGCACCTAATGTTGCATTTACAATCTCTTGAGTTTGCAGTATCATAATTGTTGAATTTTATTGTTTTATGGTAAAATATATATTGTTACTATCTTATTTCTTTTTACTTAAACCTAAAGTGTGACCCATTCGTTGCTCTTTAGCTTGTAGATATTTTAGGCTATACTCGTTTGGCGCAATTAAGATCGGTACATTTTCTACTATTTTCAAACCGTAACCCTCAAGGGCAACACGTTTCTGAGGATTGTTGGTTAGTAGACGTATGTTTTTGACTCCTATCTCACGTAAAATTGATGCACCAACGCCATAATCTCTTTCGTCGGCGCCAAAACCTAATTTTATGTTTGCATCAACGGTATCTAAACCATCTTCTTGTAATTTATAAGCATGTAGCTTATTGAAAATACCAATACCCCTACCCTCTTGATTCAAATAAACAATAACACCTTTACCAACTTCATCTATCATCCGCATAGATTCGTGTAGTTGTTTACCACAATCACAACGGCAAGATCCAAACACATCACCAGTAAGACACGATGAGTGCATGCGAACTAGTACAGATTCATTCTCATCCCATGTGCCTTTTATAAGTGCTACATGCTCAAGGTTATCTGAATTTTGCATAAAAGGAATTGCTTTGAAAGTGCCATATTCGGTTGGGAGGAAAGCCTCAACACCGCGTTTTACTAAAGACTCACGTTGTAGGCGGTATTTGATAAGGTCGGCGATAGATATGATTTTAATGCCATGTTTTTTAGATATTTCGCGTAGTTGGTCCATTCGTGCCATAGTGCCATCTTCGTTCATGATCTCAACCAACACACCACCTGGCATAAGACCTGCCATACGAGTTAAATCAACAACTGCCTCGGTGTGACCTGGACGACGTAGAACACCTTTGTCTTGAGCCATGAGCGGAAATATATGACCTGGACGACCTAGGTCTTCAGCTTTTGTTGCAGGGTTTGCCAATGCTTGAATTGTTTTGGCGCGATCGAGCGCACTGATACCAGTGGTGCAACCATTTCCTAACATATCGACTGAAACAGTAAATGGGGTGCTATGAAGAGATGTGTTTTCGCCTACCATCATATCGAGATTCAACTCTTGACAACGTGAACGTGTGAGCGGTGCACAAATTAAACCACGACCATAACGAGCCATAAAATTAACCTTCTCAGCTGTGATTGTTTGAGCAGCGGCAACAAAGTCGCCTTCATTCTCACGATCTGCATCATCTACTACTATAAGTAATTTGCCTTCAGCTATATCAATTAACGCCTCTTCTATTGTGTTTAGAGGCATTGCACTATTTTGTGTTCCCATTCTTATGTATTTTATTATATAATTTTAAAACTAATGCTTTGTATTTTTTATATTTATTTAAGTATGTTTCAGAATCCATTAAAGGCGAATCGGTTGTAGATTTATAGGTAAGGAAGAGAGCAAGCGGAGCTAGTATGAAAGAAGAGAGCCACATGCCGGCTATTGGATGCCATGCGCCATCATTTACAAGTTTTTCGCCTGTCATTGTGATTATGTAGTAGATCACAAAAAAAGAGACGGAGATCACAATCGGCATACCCAAACCTCCTTTTCGTATGATTGCTCCAAGAGGTGCTCCAATAAGGAAAAAGATCAATATAGATACGGGAAGAGATAACTTTTTATGCAGATTTATCAACGCTCCATAGAGGCTTACTGTGGTTTCACGTATGTTGTCGTGCTCACTAGAGGCAAAATATTTCAGATTGTTGAGAGATGTTGTGGCTTGGTTTAAAATCTCGCTTTTCGACTCTATTGATAAGGTATCGAACCCTACATTATTCATATTGATCTCATGACGTTTTATTTTACGTATGGAATCAGTCATATTCATAATGGTGGTGTCGTACGAAAACATATACTTCGACAATACTGTATTTGAAAATTCCGATATTTTACGTTCTGCAACTATGGTCAATGAGTCTATATCTTTATTTAAAGCCACCATATTTTTTGCCGCCGATTCATCACCAAAAGCATTACCACCAGTACGTTTAAAACTAAACCCATCTAATTGGATGAGTAACTCTTGAAAATCAAATGTGTGATGGCTTAGAGTGGGATTGTCGTACCATGAAAAAGAGCGATTACCTTCGTAAGTTTGCCCATTGAAAAGACGAACTTGCAAAAATTCTTTATTATTCGACATGTTTATGTAGCCAGAATCGGCAACAATAGTGTTTGGCGACTCAACATCACGGTTGTCGTAGATCAAAACACCTGTTAGTAAGTGAGTTTCTTTATCACGTTTATCAACTCTAATTGCAATATTTGGAATGCCATCGAAAAATATACCATCTTTAAACTCAATCTGCTGACGTTGCTGACGAATATCAAATAGCAAATTGTTCGATTTCATATACGAAAACGGCACAAAATTATTTATTATAAAGAAACTACCAATTGAGATTAATAGTGCAACTAGCACAATAGAACGAATTATTCTTTGGAGCGACACCCCGGCAGATTTAAGAGCTAAAAGTTCGTTGTTCTCACCTAAATTGCCCATTGTCATGATGGCTGCAAGAAGAGTTGCTAACGGCAAGCCCATTGGAATTAGAGTGCTTGTGGCATAAAATATTAGCTCAGCAATAACCGACATCGGCAAACCTTTGCCTACCAATTCGTCGATATATCTCCATAAAAAATTAAGCATAAGTATAAAAGTGACGATAAAAAACGTCATCACCATCGGACCTAAATATGACTTAATTATAAACTTATTTAAAGTCTTCATCTAAACTTTTTCACTTGGTGCTTACTTACTACATATTAAGCACATCGTGCTTCAAAAAAATTATTAATTATTTATTGTGTGTATGGTACAGATAAAAACATCACAATAATTATTTAACATTACTTATAACAAGACGCAAAGGTACAAAATATTATTGTTTGTCGCTATAATATGATCAAAAAATAGAAGATTGCATATTAATACATCATTTTATTGCAGTTTAGTATATTGAGTTACTTATCTAATTTTCAAATAATTAATATAATATTAAAAAATACAAAACATAAACTATTACAATAGCTATTGCAATTATAGTTTGTATTAGTTTATATTTGTACCATCAATTTTAATACTAATATTATTATGAAGAACATGAATGAACAAACGAAAAAATGCACTGAAACAGCCGTTGATCAGGTGACAAAAAGCACACTTAGTCAAAATGATGGGACAAAGAGAGCCGATACATTTCAAGAAAACATTGTACAGCACGATAGTACATTATCTGAAAAATTTATTGCTGCTTTAAGAAAACAAATCAACGAGCTAGAACCTGAACTAAGCATTGAAAACGACAGCGACCTTTTTGATGCTGTTCTGAAAAAAATCAACAATGATCACTCATCATGTATCAGATTGTCTGAGCAAAACAAAGCTATCGCCAACACCATCAAAGCGAATCCACGTCTTTTGTTTTTTCTAGAAGAATTGATGAGAGGAACAAACGTAAGAGTGGCTCTGGCTAAAAGCGATCTTATCAATGTGGCACCAGATAGCGATGATGATGATTACGAAGACTACAACATGGCTGTGGCACAGACTCGTGAGCGACACGATGAGATAAAAAAACAAGCGCAACGCCGTTTAAGCAAATGTCAAAAATGTGGTGAGATTGCTCAGCAATTTTACGAAGAAACAGAACTTAGTGATGAGCAGATCGACGATTTCATAAATTTTTTAGAACGTGCAATTGAAACAATTTTTGAAGCCGACATAGATCGTCAGTTTATAGAAACAATGTGGAAGGCATATAATTTCGACAAAGAAATACAAAATGCTAAACAACAAGGAATTGTAGAGGGTAAAAACGAGGTGATCACAATTCGTAGAGCATCACAAACCGATGGATTACCATCGTTCTCATCTTCAGGAGTGAAATCTGAGGCTCCAGTGAAACAAGGATACATTGAGAGATTAATGAACGAGAGATATGGTTAGACCAAACGCTTTTCTTTTTACATTTTAATATA
>JAVVZN010000033.1:0-9534 GCA_036650555.1 Rikenellaceae bacterium | reverse complement strand
ACTTTAGGTACGTGAGCATTGTCATAGCTCAAAATCTGTGAAATGTGTGCCGTTTCCGTGGAAAGTAATCCTAAAACACTTTTTCAACGACAACTATCTAGTGTTTGTGATATTTCCAACAATGCTCTAGGGATGTGGTAACAACCTTTCCATTTGCCTCCTTTCAGGTCAAGCGACACTTCTCCACGCCTATTCAGATAGCCAAACCATTCGGGGTATTCATTGTCTTTAAAATGTCCCCATATGTATTCGTGCAATTTATAGAACCACTCTAGGCATCGCTCGTCTTTTGTTAATGCGTATCCTTTTATCATAGCTATTGATGATTCTAAATGCACCCACCACAATTTTTGATCCCATTCAAGTTGCAAGAGTGGATTATGTTTTACATCCATAAAATAGAATACTCCACCATACTGTTGATCCCAGCTGCGTTCTAGTACTCCGAGTGCTATATCTTTAGCCTTGTTGATTAATTGTTGGTCGTTGTTTCTAACTCCAATATCCATAATGAACCACATAGCCTCCATTGAGTGTCCCGGATTGGTTAAACGTCCTTCATATGTGTCTGAAAACTCGCCATTTTGCGTTACATTTTCTAATATAAAATGCAGATCTTCTTTGTAGTATGTGTTCAGTACTTCGTCTTTAGCATAATCTATTATTTGATTTTTAAACTCTTCATCCAAAATGCCATCCATCTCTAACGCTAGATTACAAAGTGTCATTGGTAGTGAAAATCCCTTAAGGTTTCGTGTTGATTTTATTGTTTTACTCCATTTGCCTTTGGGGTTGTCTTTGCGTTCTAGTATTTTATGAAAAGTTTTCTCTGATGCCTCTTTATATCGTTCATCACCTGTAGCTCTATATAGCGATGAAAAAGCCATAGCTGCAAAATTACATGAAAAAATGCTATAAGGTTCAATTAGCGGTTCGCCTTTTGCTGTTAATGCGAAATACCAATCGAAGTTTTTGTGTCCGAATTTCAATAAAAATTCAGCTCCTACAATAGCTGCATCTAGCAACTCTTGTCGCTGGTCAAGTTTGTTGTACAGCATTGAAAACGACCATACTTCTCTAGCTTGTAGCCACACAAATTTATCTGTGTCGAACACCTCTCCTTTTCGTGAAAGCGATGTGAAGTAGCCTCCGTTTTCTTTATCAATAGAGTTGTTCAACCAAAAAGGAACAATGTTCTCCAGTAGTTCCGATTTGTACAATTTACTCAGATCTGAAAATGATTTTTTCATGATAATTTGCCCTCTCTTTTAGCTTTTTTAAATTCATTCCACGTTAATCCAATTTTACTATGTTCTTCTTTTAACATCCAAGATGTTATAAGTCCTATCATTATTGATAATAATAATCCAATTGCACCATATAATAAAAATGAAATATTTGTTAATTGGCTAATGACAATGACAGAAATAGTTGATAATATGAATCCTGTAAGCGCACCTTTTGCCCCCACACTACCGTAGAATATACCTAGAAGGAACAATCCCCCTAATCCGCTAGCAAATAGTCCGAGGATTGTGCTGAAGTAGTCGAATAGTGAAATTATGTTCCATGATGCCATTGATAGTGCGAGCAATATGCCCGCCACGCCAGCAACAACACTTGCTATTCTAGCAGTAATCAGTGATTTCTCTTTTGTATTATTTTTTGCGTATCTACTAAATATATCGATTGTAAAAGCTGTTGATATTGAGTTTATATTTGATGATATTGTAGACATCGAGGCTGCGAAAATAGCTGCTATTATAATACCTGCTATGCCTGTTGGCAGCTGACTTATGATATAAAATGGAAATATTGCATCTGAATTTGTAAGCGTATATGTGGCACTCTGCGGATTTGTTTTGTAGAAGGTGAATAATGCTGTTCCTATTAGATAAAACACTACCGATATGATAACGCTCAGAATACCATTAAAGAGAATGCTTTTGCGGGCACTTGCTGTGCTGTCGGTTGTCATGTAGCGTTGAATGACTGTTTGGTCGGAACTGTAACTAATTAAATTCATAGATAATCCACCTATCACAACCACTAGTAACGATGTACGTGTGAAATCTACATTCCAATCTATCATCTTAAATTTATCGAATTGAGTGGCAGTGTCGATAAATCCGCTTAATCCATCTTCGGTGTTGAATATTAAAAAACCGAGAGCTAAAATTGCCCCACCCAGTAGTAGGAATCCTTGTATGACGTCGCTCCATATCACAGCTTTAATTCCACCCATAGCACTATAAATCATTGTTACCACTCCTAACATGGCGATACACATGTATATATTTATTCCTATTACGGTTGATAGTGCTAACGAAGGTAAGTAAAGCACTAATGCCATTCGAGCAACCATAAATACAATAAATAGTGAGCTCGCAATAAATCTTGTTAGATAGTTGAATCGTAGTTCCAAATATTGATATGCCGATGCAGTTTGTAAAGAACGAAAGAAAGGAAGATAGTAACGTATTATAGGTAAGGTGATAACAAGTATCGTAATTGCCAATGGAAAATATTGCCAATCGGTTGCATACACTTTTGCCGGAATTGCCATAAATGTAATTGCGCTTAGCATAGTGGCAAATATACTCATTCCTGCTGCCCACCATGGAATTTTACCACCACCATTAAAGAACTCCAAATTCTCAGCGTCTTGTTTCATAAAATAGAAACCTACATATAGTAGCGCTAATAGGTAGATGCTAACCACGATCCAGTTTATGATTCCAAATTCGGTGTACGTTTTTGGTGTTACAACAACCATATCATTTGAAATCACACCTCGTTGTGTGTTTCCTCCGAAAATATATATATCATTCCCTTTTTTTGCGGATGTTGCTCCAGCTCTCCCAAAATGTTGATTATGTCCTTCGTATGTGTAACGGTTTGTGATAGTGTTGTAGCCAATTATATTGGTGTTGAATTGGTAGTAATCCTCCTCTTCCGATAGATAGTCGTAGAGTTGTTCTCTGTATTCTTCTTTTTCTATACTACCCTCTTTTGCTATATCATGTTTGTATAAAACATCAAGAATTTGTGCAAATCTATATTTATTTACACCTCCAAAAAACAAAATGAAATTTCCTCCAAAAGGAGTAGCTGTTGCATTTACAAGTGCATTGTTAGTTCCGTTTATAATAATATCGTCGGTGTAGAACCATTTGTTTACTGTTGGATCATAATATTCTCCATTGGTTAAAACTTTCGGTTGTCGTGATGATGAATACGGAACGTATCCTCCGAATATGTATGTTGTAGGTCGAATTGCAGAGTTCTGAGTGGCCATTACTGCCATCACTCTTGGCTCTTTTATAGGAGCTATCTCGCGCCATTTCGAGTTTTTATGTTTTAAATTGAGTATGAATGCCCTTAATGATGGTGTGCTATTGCTTATTCCACCTGTTATTGTTATTTCGTCGTTGTAGTAGGTGGCAGCAAAACTCTCTAGTGGAATAGGAATTTCTGCGATTGTATCAATATTGAGTTGCTTACTATGATGGTCGTACCTGAGAAGAAGTGTTTGAGAAAGATCGCCTTTTTCATCTTTACCACCCATACAAACCACGCCATAAGGAGTAGACACACTTGCCCCATAAGCTCTTGCTGTTGGAAATTCACCTATCTTGACCCATGGAGTCATGTATATCGTGTCTACATAACGTAGATATATGTCACGAAAATATTTCTTATTTGGTATGTAATTAAAATATGAAGAATTAGAACCTCCTCCTGCTATAATAACGTTGTTGTAAATTCCTGCATAAGCACCCGATGAATTTGAAAATGATTTAAGTGCTTTTACCGATATATCAACATGTACACCATCCTTAGCCGTTAGTGGTAATGAAAACAGATATATTATTAATATAGATAACAGTTTTTTCACTTATTATTATAGTTAAATTAAAACAGCGTCTTAATTAGATACAAGTTTAATAAAAAAAATGAACTGTAACAATTTCAGATGAAATTATTACAGTTCAATGTATCGTTACAGCTCTATAATTATATCTTTTAATGGAATTAATTGATATGTCATTTGTGCCACACTACTTTCATACAATATCCCGATATGATCTTTATCTACTTGTGTAATACATGAATACCCCCATGCCTCACCATTATCTAGTAGAAGTGAATTGGCATCTTTCCATGTTTTACCTCCGTCAAGCGACGCTTTTATTGTCATATTTTTTCTCTCTCTGGTGTTATTATTAGGATTAGAGAAGAGTAGTATGTCGCGGTTAAGATAGTTGTCTTTAGCTTCTATTTTTATTAAACTTGCCATACACACAGTTTCTTGTAATGCTGAACGATTTGAACTATGTTCTTGCCATGTCTTGCCAAGATCGCTAGTGGTGCTTACTGCACGTGATCCTCCTCGATTATCACGCATGTTAAGCATTAATACTCCTTTCTCAACCTCCACAACTTGAGATTCAGTTGTGTTTGTACGTGCAAAATTTTCGATCTTCCATGTAGCACCGTGATCTTTACTATACATTATTCCTGCATTTGGGACTTTTGTTGAGTCAATAAATTGTATAGCGAAAACTAGCGTTCCATCTTGCATTGTGATTCCCATGCCTGGACCTTGTAATAAGAAATACCAAGATGGATCTTTCACCTGCGATGTTATATTCATCATCTTAGACCATGTCTTGCCATTATCAGTGCTTTTTGTAAGCATTAATTGAGCTGTGCTATCCACGCTCATTCCTTGTTGAGAATTAAACCAAGCTGTCACATTACCTTTACCATGCAACCAAGCAGCTATACTCCATATTGTGCCTGTGTTTTTATCAACAAGTAATGCTGGGTCACCTATCCCATTCTGAGATTGAGGTAGTCCGCCATATTCTCCTGCATCCATTATTATCTGCATTTTATCCCAAGTACGTCCATTGTCGTGTGAACGACTAATTCCAACGTCAATATCTCCTTGAAGGTCGCCGGATGTGTTGTATCTCACGTCGTAGCCTGCAATAAGGGTTCCGTCTTTTGCCTTTACTAATGCTGGTATTCTATATGCTGTACTTCCATCGTTACCTGCTTGACGCACTCCGACAGCCACACGTCTTACTATCTCCGACTGTTTTCCTTCAATGACCGCATCTTCGCCACTAATTTCAATGTTATCAATTTTAGCAACTATTTTCTCTAAAAGACCGCAATCTTTTTTCATTTTAATGCTTACCCAGAAGAAATTTATACCTTTATTTATAGGAATAGAACATTCTAAATCGACACTATTATTGATAGGTTTTTTAGATGTTATCAACACTGAATAGCTTTTATTGGCAGATAGAGTGTTGCCAGTATCGTAACTTGAAATATACTCCACAGGAGCCATAACAACACCTTTTTTACCTAATACCGATGTTCCTGCATAGAATAATTTAATCTCTTCAATTTGTTTTATATTTGTTGGCTTGTCGAAAACTATTTTCACTCTATCAAAACTAGCCTTATGGTCAAGATCAGTTCTCATAAGAAACAATATGTTGTCGTTTCTTTCAATTAGAATTGGTATTTTGGGCTGTGAAATTTTTACCGTATCGGCGCCATAACCCAGCATTACGGCGTAAAATGTGATAATTGTTGAAATGATTAATGATTTCATGTCTGATTTTTAACGTTTAAATTTTAAATATTTACAAATATATAAAATGTTTTCTAGAAAAACGATTATTAAATAATAATAATTTAATATATAACTTAAGTTAAAAATAGTTATAGAATTATTTGGATGATGCAATTATTTTTCATACATTTGCAGTGAGTGATAAATATTTTACATACTTAAACTTATATTACAAACATAAGTTTTTAAAAAGAGAATAAGGGTTTTATTTTATAAATAGTTGTATTTTTTTGGGTGGTCCTCCTGCAAAGGAGGGCTTTTTTTGTTTTTTATACGTTATAAAATAGATGTAATTATGATATATAATTATCAAACGAAATAAATTGATTAATATTTTTAATTTAGATCAATTTATTGTTTTTATTTTAAAATTATTTGTATATTTGTGAAATGAAAAAGTAATAATATGGGACAAGAAACTCAAACATACGGACATGATTCAAAGGTAAGCTCTATTAAAGAATCTATCTTAAAATACGTTGCCCAACATACCGAGGTAACTATCGCTAATGTAGCGCGAGAAATCAACCTTTCAATTCCTACAATTGTAAAGTTGATAAATGAATTAATAGCTGACGGCTTTTTGGTTGATATGGGTAAGCACGACTCTCTAGGTGGAAGAAAACCAAATGTATATGGGCTAAAAGCATCAAACTCTTATTTTGTAGGGGTCGATGTTCGTCATGATATTCTCTCTTTCTACACCGTTGATTTGTCTGGTGGAAAAGTAGATAGCAAAGATATTACAGATTTCAGCATGAAAGACACTCCTGAAAATCTGGTCATTATTATAGATCACATAAAAGATTATATAGCTAGTTTAACTATTAACAAAAAACACATAGTAACGGTTGGTATATCACTTTCGGGTCGTATCAACTCTCGCGAAGGTCGTAGCAACACCAACTACAACTACGAAGAACGTCCGTTAGCTGAGATTGTTTCCGAAAAAATAGGTTATAATGTTATTCTGGAAAACGACACAAAAGCCATTACATATGGTGAATATGTAACAACATGCACTGATGGTGAAAAAGATGTTCTATATGTTCACGTTGATTGGGGATTAGGTTTAGGTTTGATTTTCGATGGTAAATTATATTATGGTAAATCGGGTTATTCAGGAGAAATGGGTCACGCTGTCTTATTTGATAATCAACAAATTTGTATTTGTGGCAAACGTGGATGTTTAGAAACAGAAGTATCTGGTTCTGCACTTTGTCGTAAAATTGCAGAGAAATATGCCATGGGTGAATCAACAATTTTGAAAGACAAACTTCGCGACAAGGGTTTCGTTACTCTAAATGAAGCAATCGAAGCAGTGAAGAGTGAAGATATGTTGTCGATAGAAATTGTAGAACAGATGGGTAAAGATCTTGGCAAATTCCTTGCAGGAATACTTAACATCTTAAATCCTGAGTTGCTGATTCTTGGTGGCAAAGTTTCTGCCGTAGACAACTACCTACGCCTGCCTGTAATATCTACAATAAACAAAACATCTCTAAATATAGTAACTTCCGACACCACAATCAGAACTTCAACTTTAGGAGAGAAAGCTGGTGTGGTAGGCATAGCAATGTTAGCGCGTAATAGATATTTAGGGTTATGCTAATCTATAAAATATTGCTGTAAGATAAAAATTTATCTTACAGCAATATTTTATCTTACAAGCCAAACCAGTAGTTGATCTTTACCATAAAAGTGTTTGTGGCTGGAACATTAAACATACGATTTAGATTATCACCCCAACCTGATTGATAGTAGTTATCATTTTTTGAGGTGTTGTATTCCCAAACAAAATAGAGCGACGATCCACGTACATATTCCCAACGTGCCACAAAATTGGAACGGAACTCATTAAAACTAAAATTAGGCTGTTTAAATGAGTAGTGTTCATCTTTGGTTTGCACGTTGTAGATGTCGCCACTTTGGGTTATCTCCGATGAAGAGTAGGTGTGGAAACGATCATTAAAATCGTGTGAACACGGATTTTCAGCTGTTTTAAATGAGCTGAAATCTGCTATTGATGTAAAAGGAGACCCATAGTATTGTAGTGATATATCTGGTGTTAGGTTCACTTGAAGCCTCACGGTTATGCCGTATGTTTTCTGATCCATCTCTCCCATTATGTAACGCGTCTTACCACTACTCGATTTTGTTTGAGCAACATATTGCATTGCATTGCTATTCCATTGATAATTGAAATTTGTGGCTAGAAAGATGTTGTTGCCCAATCTAAAATTGATACCGGGTGTTATAGAATTTAACTTTGTTGATTGATTGTTACCATGCTCGCCTGCATATTGAAATTGCAACATCACACGTTTTGATTTATCGGTGTTGATTTTAATGTAGCTATCAAAATATGGATCTATACGCATATCAGGACCACCACGCAACATACGCGTGTCGAGTTTATTAAACACAAATGTGCCTGTGGCATCTATCTCAACACGACGTTTTGTTGTCATGCTTCGCACATTGAGCGCAAAGTTATTTTCAAGCGGAGCGCCATTGAAATTCCATTTATTATTCTGCGATAAGAAAAAAGCATTGTAACGAAACACTTTCCATATGTTTGTATAACGAAATACAGCCTCGGTTTTATTATTCACTTGATCCGTTTCACGAAGATAACCAACATCGTTCAGATCAAAGCCTGGACTATACCACCCTACTTTCTCAGCAAAATTCCATTTGTCGTTGCCTTTTTTTCCTATCTCAAGATAACCCCCAGTGCCCGATAGCGATTTACGATTAGGATCAACAGTTAAATACTTAGCTGCACTTTCACGTTGAAAATAGTGCACTGGCGAACGTTGCAAGGCAGTGATCGCCTCTTTGCTACCATTAAGCACACTAAACATACCTTTGAAATCAATATAATAAAGACGATTTTTGAAATATTGAGTGAAATCAATGCCACCCGTAAAACCATTCTGAATCATATTATCTTTGAGATGTTGCTCTTTGAGAACACGATTAGTGGAGGTGACCATGCCGCCTAGCAGAGTATTGCCATTCCAATTTTTCTGCAAACGAGCAATTGAATAGTTTGTAAGTGGCTCAACAACCTCCTTCGTTTCAACTCCATCACGTGTTACTTTCACACTGGTGCGAGCTGTCACACTTTGCAAAGCACCTACTGTCAATCCATCTTTATTAGTGCCTGTGAGCTTCAAAGCTCCGATGATAGGCACTGAGGTTTTGGGACGATAGAAACTATTTATATTATCAATCCCTTCTGGCTGATACGAAGGCGACGAACCTATTCTACGCGTATAAAACATCATATCGCCATTGTTTGCGAACTCCATGATATGTCGTCCCTCAAGGAAAAAAGGACGTTTCTCTTCATAGAATGTTTCATAGGCGGTTAAATTCATGACCGATGGGTCGAGCTCCACTTGACCATAATCGGGGTTTACAGTGGCATCTAAGGTGAAATCTTTAATCCCAAATTTTGCATCAAAACCTATGTTTCCACCTGGCTGAACACCTTTCTGATAGGGGCTACCATCAATTTTTGGTTCATCACGCAATTGACCCATTACGTAGGGCATAAATTCAATGTTTCGCGGACGTGGAGGATCTGTCACACCCAGCATCTCTCCAAAGGAGAACACATGACCATTATTTTTAAGAGGTATAAGGCTCCAGTTCTGAACTTCATTTTTACGCCTTATGATACGACGCACATGCAAACCCCATATCCCATCGCCGCTCTCACCATTATAACGCAACTGACTAAATGGTATTTTCAGTTCGGCAGTCCAACATGAATCAGCAAGTGAGATATGTGTACGTCCCTCCCAAACAGCGTTCCAACTAAGATTTACCGATAATTTATCGGTGACCACTAGATCGGTTTTATTGCC